>JAFIES010000027.1 GCA_020832415.1 Balneolaceae bacterium
GTTTTTGTGGTGATGGCCGTTCAGTATGAAAAGCTGTTCAGCCCGCTGGTTATTCTTATGTCTCTTCCATTTGCCCTGATTGGTGTTGCGGCGGCAATCTGGCTTACAGGCCTGGCACTAAGTGCATCTGTATTATTGGGAATTGTGTTTCTTACCGGAATTGTGGTTAACAACGCTATTCTGCTGGTGGAATTTGCTGAAACCTATCGCCTTAAAGAAGGAGAAACAACGGAAACTGCAGTCATTGAAGCGGGTTTTGTCCGGTTCCGCCCTATCCTTATGACCACATTAACCACCATTTTCGGAATGTTGCCTTTGGCCATTGGTATTGGTGACGGCTCTGAAATACTTCAGCCTTTGGCTGTAACAGTTATCGGTGGGTTGATAGTTGGGACTTTATTAACTCTGGTCATACTTCCTGGGATGTATCTGGTACTTTCCGATCTGTTTCATTTAATAAGCACGGATAATAGTACTGATTGACCTTTCAATCCGTCTGGATAAAGTAAAAGTTCCTTCATCACTTAGACATAGGAGTTTGAACTTTGGCGGCGGCTTCCCGATTCGTCCCGCAAAAAACGCTGGACTCATTCCCCTTTAGCGGGACAGGCTTCTCGCCCGGCACACTGAACAAAAGTTTTAGTCATAAAAAAAGCTCCTGCTTATAAGTTAAACAGGAGCTTGTACCTCGGGCCGGGCTCGAACCGGCACTGGCATTTAAATACCAATTGGATTTTAAGTCCAACGCGTCTACCAATTCCGCCACCGAGGCGCTTTGGAATTATATCAGAACAGAAATATAAGACATAAAACAGCTTATCTTCAAAAGTACTTTTGCACTTTTTTTATTCATGTGGATTGATATACTTTCTATTAACCGGAGAAGCAAATAATATCTGTCTCTTTGCATCTCTGATTAGATAATATCTGCTAATAAAAGAGCATGGATCAAAGAGATTCAGTACAAAAAAATTTATGGGAAAAATACCTTTTGTTATAACTGTAGTGACGGTGGTACTTCTAATCTCGTTCTATCTGGAGCTGCTCGGTTTGCAAATAGTTTACCATGATATTACGTTGGGCGAGGCGTGGAGCATTGATTTTATCTTTGGTGCACTTCGAACAGCATCCGGTGCTGCCATTCTTGGAATATTGATGGTCCTGATTGGGATGATTCCGCGCTGTATGAGGCCGTGGATAATCACTCATGCAGCATCAATTTGGAGCTTAGGTGCGGCACTGTTTTTGCTTTTAATGTGGCTACTCATTTTATGGGCTCCATAGAATATATTCCACAAATTTTTTGAGAAGTGTATGATGTTTACACACTCCTATCTGTATCTTACGGTAATATTTAAGAGAATCGTAAGTATTGACCGACATGAATTCAGATTATCAAAAAATATCAGAAAAACTGGACCGATTATTCCAAAAAACCGTTGAAAAGCGGCCTGGGAAACAACTCATTTCATACGTTGAAAAAGGTGATGGAAGTTTTCGATGGTCATCTTCTGCAGGAAGTGCAGAAGATGGATCACCAGTTCATGAACATACTCCATTTTTCATCGCCAGTATTGATAAACTGATCAATGCGGCTCTGCTCATTCAACTTATAGAAGAAGGAAGCGTTCACTTGGATAGTCCATTTGTGGATTATCTGCCGGAATCACTCAGCAAAGATCTGCATCTTTACAAGGGCAGAGATTATACCGGCTCTGTTACGGTGAGGCATTTATTAACCCATACATCAGGTATGGCTGATTGGTATGAGGATTTCCCTAAACAGGGCAAAAACCTGGTTGAAGAGATCATCAAAGAGGGGGATCGAGATTTAGAGCTCAGTGAACTGTTGGAGTATGTGCGCAATCGCCTCACACCAAATTTTGAGCCACAACCTATTCAATCTTTTTTGGAGGGAAAAAGTGATGGCAAACGCATCAAAACACGCTACACCGATACCGGGTTTATGCTCATTTGTGCTATTATTGAAGCGGTTACCGGACAGCCCCTGGAAGATCTACACCATGCCCGAATCTATGAACCATTGGGGATGAAGCATACCTGGCTGGCACACCGAACAGAGCCGTCAGAAGCTGTACCGTCTGTATTTCCTCTACTTGCATCTGGTAAGAAAGTGGATATACCCAAAATGCTGCGCTCTGTTTGGGGAGTGTACAGCACTTGTAATGATATGATTACCTTTTTTAAAGCTCTCTATGCAGGCCAGCTCTTCCAAAAACCGGCAACACGAGACCTAATGTTCAGCGGCTGGCATCAGTTTGGATTTCCCGGTGACCGGGCAGCTGTTCGCTTACCAGGTTGGCCTATTGCATACAGTCTCGGCGCGATGCAGTTCAGACTCCCGAGAATGTTTTCTCCTGTGAAGGCGATGCCGGAGATTGTGGGACACACCGGATCTACCGGTTGCTGGCTATTTTACTGTCCACAGCTCGATCTTTATATGACCGGAGCCGCTGATGATCTTACTGCCGGCGCATTGCCATTTAAATATGTGCCGGCAATGCTGAAGCTATTTTGAGAAGTGTAAATCAGATGATACATTGTTGTGATTTTTGATGCTATCAGAAAGGTCTGTTATTATTAAAGATCATTATTTTAAATCGAACACTTTTCAAACAGACAACCAAACTCAACAACTAAAAATGAGACATTCACTCTTATTTATCTTCATCGCCTCACTGATCATCACATTCACATTTACAGCTTGTGGTGATATGGAAGAAGGTCCAACTGTTACCACACCTGCAGAAAAACCAATGCGTGTTCTCTCTTTTAATATCCGGTTCGATAATCCAAATGACGGCCCCGATGCATGGCCTCATCGCAAAGAGTTTGTAACAGCCCTGATCCGTTTTCACAAAATTGATCTGGTTGGTACGCAGGAGGGACTGGTTCACCAGCTTGAAGAGATGGAGGAGATGATGCCCGGTTTTGCATGGGTAGGGGTTGGCCGCGATGATGGCGGACGAGAAGGTGAGTTCAGCGCAATTTTTTATGATACCGAGCGATTTGAATTGATTGAAGAAGATACATTCTGGCTGTCAGGCAATCCGGATGAGCCGGGAAGCATCGGTTGGGATGCGGCTATCACAAGAGTGGCAACATGGGCACGGTTCATAGATCTGGAAAATAACCGCAGATTTTTGTCATCAATACCCATTTCGATCATGTTGGCCAGGAAGCGCGAGTAAACAGTGCCGGATTAATTATCGAAAAAGTAACAGAACTGGCGGGCGACGATCCCATCATTGTAATGGGTGATCTAAACGTAACGGAAGAGAATGAGGCGTACACAATTTTTGCCGATCCCGACTCAAGGCCATCCGATCTTGAGCTGTTTGATGGATTTTATCACTCAAAGCATGGCCATTACGGGCCCACATCAACGTGGAATGCGTTCCGGGAGATTTACCCTGACCGAAGAATCGACTACATTTTCACGGACTCAGCGTTCACATTTCTGGAACATGGTATTCTTGCAGATATCAGGGATGGCCATTTCCCATCAGATCATCTGCCTGTACTTGCTGAGATAAAGTTCAAAAATGAGTAATTATCCGTTCATTTAATTCAACCCGAAAACACCTATCTTTAGTGGTATTACTACGATCAGTTTATGTACTGACTTATTCCCATTTGTAACCATATCCAATCATCCATGAAGTTATATCAACTATCTCTAATTTTAATTCTGCTGATGGTATTATCAGCATGCAACGGCGATCAGAACTCTATGTCAGACAATCCATTTTTTGCACCATCGGAACTTCCATTCGAAGCCCCTGATTTTACCATCATTGAAGAAGAGCATTATGCCCCTGCGTTTGAAGAGGGCATGACAAGACAGCTTTCAGAAATAGAAGCAATTGCCACAAATCCGGAATCTCCAACGTTCGAAAACACCATTGTAGCGATGGAACGAACGGGAGATCTGCTCACCCGTGCCCAGCGTGTATTTTTTAATCTAACCTCGGCCCATACCAGCGATAAACTTCAGGAAATTCAGTCGGAATTTGCACCGAAATTTGCCACACATTCTGATAATATACGCCTCAACAGTGCACTTTTTGAGCGAATTGAACAGCTCCACGAGCAGAAAGATGAACTGGGCCTCGATGATGCATCCATGAAACTTCTTGAAGATACCTATCGCGATTTTGTGCGTGCCGGAGCACAACTTTCCGAAGCAGAACAGCAGCGAATGCGTGATATCAACAGCCGCATATCTTCACTCACCACCCAATTCCAGGAAAATGTACTTCAGCTAAACCGTGAACGGGCTGTGGTTGTGGATGATGTAGCACTGCTTGACGGAATGAGCAGCGACAGAATTGCAGCAGCCAAAGAAGCCGCAGAAAGCCGTGGGTATGAGGGCAGCTATCTCTTGTCGATCACCAATACCACACGCGTACCGATCTTAACCAGCCTCAACAACCGGGAGTTGAGAGAGCGTGTATGGAGAGCTTCTGCTTATCGTGGTTTGGGGGAAGATGGTGGTATCGATAACAGGCCGCTGGTACTCGAGCTTGCACAACTGCGTGCAGAGCGGGCCGAACTTCTCGGGTATCCCAATTTTGCGACCTATGCGCTGGAGCCTCAAACAGCACAATCACCCGACAATGTTCTGGGCATGCTCACTGATCTGATTCCATCCGTAATATCCAATGCAGAAGAGGAAGCAGAACTGATCATCGCCAAGATGCGGGAAGATGGCATTGATGATGAACTGCAGCCGTGGGACTGGGAGTTTTATGGTGAGCAAGTTCGCAGAGAGCAGTATGATATTGATGAGAACGAAGTGCGCCCCTACTTCGAAATAAATCGTGTGCTGGAGGATGGCGTTTTCTATGCGATGGAACGCCTCTACGGTATTACGTTTGAAGAGCGCTTCGATCTGCCTCTGTATCATCCGGAAGTACGGATATTTGATGTGTATGATGAGGATGGCTCACAGTTGGGGCTATTCTATGCCGATTATTTTTCACGCGACTCAAAACGCGGCGGTGCCTGGATGAACTCCTTTGTGGTTCAATCTCATCTGCTGGAAAAAAAGCCGGTAATTGTGAATGTGCTTAATGTATCTCCGCCGGCAGAGGGCGAGCCTGCTCTTATCAGTTTCAGTAATGTTACCACCATGTTTCATGAAATGGGGCACGCAGTACACGGTCTCTTTTCTGATGTACTCTATCCGTCGCAGGCGGGAACATCGGTACCGAGAGATTTTGTGGAATTTCCATCAACATTTGAGGAAGACTGGGCCATTCATCCTGATGTACTCGCAAATTATGCCATCCATTACGAAACCGGAGAACCCATTCCTTCGGAACTGCTCGACCGAGTGATTGCAGCGAGAGATTTTAATCAGGGCTTTGATACCTATGAGTATCTTGCAGCCACAATGGTTGATATGGAGTGGCACCTGCTGGGTTCGGATGAAATTCCGGCTGATGTAGCTGCATTTGAACAGTCGGCACTTGAGAAATACAGAATGGAT
>JAFIES010000121.1 GCA_020832415.1 Balneolaceae bacterium
GACTGAACCCGTCATATTGAGCGCAATTCCGAGGGTGCTTTTTCCGAGGAATGAAGTCGAAATATGAGTTTTCGACTTCGTCCCTCCTGAAAAGCGTCGGGACTGCGCTCTAACTGACGATTCTTATAAATGTTATATCGATCTCGTTATATTAGAAGGAATAATAATAGGTAAAAAACCGATCAATCTGATGGAACCTTACACATTTGAGCTTGAATTTTCGGTAAGAGATTATGAACTGGATACGCAGGGTGTGGTGAATAACGCCGTTTACCAAAACTATCTGGAACACGCACGTCATGAGTTTTTAAAATCCATAGGGCTAAACTTCAATAAACTGCATGAAGAAGGCACCGATGCGGTAGTGCATAAAATTGAGCTGGAGTACAAACGTCCGTTATTGGGCGATGACCGGTTTGTGGTAAAAGTGAGAGCAGAACAGGATGGGAATGTACGATTTGTCTTTTATCAGGATATCTATAAACTGCCGGGGAATGAACTGGCCCTCAAAGCAAAAGTAACCGCCGTTTTTATGACCAATGGCCGTCCCATCAGGCCGCCTGATGAGGTGGTACAGGCACTGAAGGGAACATCTGATTGATCTTCTCTGCTTCCGTTTTCAAGTATTCATTCAAAAAATTTTAACAATGTTTCAATCAAAGCCGCATCTGTATCTTCTGATCATAACAACCCTGCTTTTATCAGTAATGAGCAGCGCGTGCAATAGCTTGCCCGATCATCAAACTGTGAACGAAGACGAGCTGCTGACAGACCCGATAGGTTCTCAGGACTGGCTTACCGGAAATCTTGAAGAGAAACTGGAAACCATAACCGATCATCTGCGGGGATTTGATATGGCAATGGTGGAAACCGGCTACAGACATGTGGAACTTTTCTGGGCCGGACAGGACGAAAACTGGGATTATGCCAAATACCAGGTTGAAAAATTGCAGCTTGCCATCGAAAGAGGGTTAGAAAGAAGGCCGGCGCGCGCAGCATCTGCAGAGCAGTATATTCAGCTGGCCCTCCCCGCCATGGAAGAAGCAATTGAAGAGCGGGATGTAGAAACATTTAACAGGGAATTTGAAGTATTTACACAGAGCTGCAATGCCTGCCACCATGCAGAGCAGGTACCCCATTTCAATGTTCAGATTCCCGAAAACCGTATCACCGGTATCCGGATGCCATAAGCTAAAACCGGAACCTGAGCGCGATGGTATCGAAACCGGGATTATCTTCAGTAAAAAGGTTGAACCCATTGCTGATGTGCCGGTAACTCAGATCAACACGCCGGATGGGCAGGTTCAGTTCAAGGTAAAAATGAACTCTGTTTCCGCTGGTGATGGGAAATCGGTTGGTAAAAAAAATACCCCCAAATCTCAGGTAGGTGAAATCAACGGGAAGCAAAGAGAGTGCAAATGAGCTTGTTTTTTTGGCAAACTGCCCCGTGGTTGATGTTCGGTAAACTTCATCATCCCACGTGTGGAAGTAGTGAATGCCTGCCATCTTGTACTCAGCAGAAAATTGCGAGGTTTGATCGATCGATCCCCAAAAATTGAACGAGTAGGGAGCAACACTCACAGACTGTGCAACACAGAGAACAGGAAAAAGACCGATGCAAACAAACAGAAAAACCTTCAGCATGCGGGAATATATTTATTCTGATGGTGCAATTCCCCGAAAATCTGTCTTGTAAATAATGAACTCATTCCATTTCTTAATTCTTTCAATTCAGTTCTAAACTATTCCATGCGAACCCGATCTGCTTTTATCATTAATTCGGCCAAATGGCTGTTGTTGTTCACCGTACTTGTAGTTGCTCCGCTGGCACTGGCAGTGGTTGGCCACGAGGAGGAGGCCCGCGGTTTCTGGACAGAATTTGGTGTGGGGCTAGGCTTTGTAGGCCTCGCCATGATGGGCCTGCAGTTTGTTCTCACTGCCCGTTACAGTAAAATCGGCGCACCGTTCGGCATGGACGAACTGCTGAACTTTCACGGTCAGGCAGGCTATGTTGCATGGCTATTTATCATGGGCCATTTTATTATTCTGTTCCTGGCCGATTCGGAATTCCACAAGTTTTTGGATCCCACTGTTAACCTGCCGAGAGCTGTGGCCCTTTCAGGGGTAATTGCAGCTGTTTGTGCACTGATTGCCACCACATACTGGCGGGAAAAAATCGGCCTGGTATATGAGTGGTGGCGGGCATCGCACGGAGTGCTGGCACTGTTTGTGGTATTTATTGGTACGGTACACATTATGCAGGTTGGATTCTACATCAGTGAATTGTGGCAGCAGATTGTCTGGGTTGGGTTCTCTCTCGGTGCCATGAGCATGTTGGTCCATAATCGGGTTTTCCGTCCCCTTCAGATGAAGAAGAAACCGTACAAGGTGGTTTCTGTTAAAGAGGAGGTAAAAGAGACCTGGAGCATCGAGCTGGAACCTGTGGGTCATGAAGGGCTCGATTTTAAAGCCGGCCAGTTTGTCTGGATTACCCTGGGAGACACACCATTCAAGCTTCAGCAGCATCCGTTTACAATCTCATCATCGCCGGAGGTGCGGGATAAAATCCGGTTCACCATTAAAGAGCTTGGCGATTTTACATCGAAGGTTGGAGCTGTTGAGCTCGGATCAACAGCGTTTATCGAAGGGCCATATGGCAATTTCACTATGGATGAAACCACGTCTACTCACAACGTCTTTATTGTGGGCGGGATTGGAATAACCCCAACCATGAGTATTCTGCAAACACTTCGGGAGCGCGGTGATCAAAGACATACCACCGTGATTTACGGCACGCCATCAAAAGAGATGACCCCATTTTATGAAGAGCTGAAGGCACTATCGGCCGAACTGAACCTGAATGTGGTGCATGTATTTGAAGAGTATGATGAAGAGTGGGAAGGAGAAACGGGATTCATCACGCCGGAAATCATGCGCAGAAACCTGCCCAAAGATATTTCTGATTGTGAATATTTTGTTTGCGGGCCTCCGCCCATGATGGACGTTGCCGAGGGCGCTCTTCGTGAGTGGGGTGTGCCGGTTCATATGGTTCACTCTGAACGCTTTAACATAGTCTGATAAAACCATGCTTCATATTTATATTCGCCGTGTTGTAATCGTATTGGCCGTTCTTTTGATAGTGGCTGTTGCCATTTTTGCGGGGAGATAGGGGTTGAAAACAGAATACATTTACTAATGTGATCTGTTCGAAATTCATGATTTATCCCTCTGAAGCCCAAATGTTTGTTTCAACTGCCCGATCAAATCCCAGGCATCAATTGCACCAATCCCCATTGCCTTAAACATATTTTGGGTATCCGGCGGGTTTGCTTCCATTTGCTCAATGAATGATGCAAGGTCGTTTTGGATGCTATCAGGCAACTCCATTTGCCTGTTGCCGGGCAATACAGCAGCCAATCTGAACACATCATTTCTATGTTTTTTGATATGCTTTGAGTCAATCTGTTTCCCACCCGCCTTTTGCTTCGACAAATCCAGAAATGCTTTCGCTTTCAGGCAGATCAGGGCTACATCACTTGCCCTGTGCAGAATCCCGTTCTTTTCAGATTGCTCAATGGTAAATCTGTAATAATCATTATCCATCAAAATAGCCGACAGGCTTGAAATATCTTCATCAGTTGGAATGGGCGTGAATTATATTCCATCTTTTTCCGGAATTACTCCCGGGCTTCTGCTGAAGAGCTCTATCTGAACGGGATAGTTTATTGTTTCCGGATTAATGAATCTGCAGTATTGCCGTTCTTCGGCAATTTCATTGCGTTCATACTTTCCCAAGTGAATGAATTCCCAGAACAGTTCGATGAAAGAGTTGTCCAAAGCCTCCACTACCAAAATCAGGTCGATATCTTTGGTTGCCCGGAACGTCAGGCCTTGTGCTTTAAAAAGATCATCACACGCAGCACCTCCAATCACAATGTACTGATCGTTGTAATCTTTAAAATGAGTGGCAAATGTGTCCAAACCTGTCATAAAACAGCCTTCATCATCTCTTCAAGGGCAATCTGAACCCGTTCATCAGGATGGTTCTGCAGGGTTATCCAGACAGAAAACGGATCAGCAACACCATCTTTTGCAAGTACTGCGGGATCGTAGCTCCACAACTGCACCGTTGCCTCTCCGGGCTCGGCTGCTATATCGGTTTGTATCTGCTTTTTGAAATTCTCTTTTTTTACCGCGTAAGAATTGTCAAAACCGGCGTCCAGATTTGTGTAAGCGGCCAGGGCATTTATACCTGCCACTGTCCATGTTTCGCCATCACCGTTGGCGGTGTATTCTATTTCTTTTTGTACAGGGCTTTTTAAGTACTTTTTTGCTCTTTCCCACAACTCTCTGTTTGTACCTTCAAAGCTCACCATTTTTTGGCGCCCGCCGTGGGTGGAGCAAATGCCTGCCGCCTCCAGTTCTCTTACAGCCCTGGTAACAGTCATTGCCGTATAATCGAGTTGGGCTGCGATCTCTTTGAGGTTTAATCCGTTGAGTGGTTTTTTCCACAAGTGGTAAATCAGCAGGGTTTGCGTAGCCGGGTAAAAGGATTCCACATGAGCCAGTTTCATTCGCTTTCGCTCATCCAGTGCGATAAACATCCAGGGGATGTAGATCTGCTCATTCGGAATTACAAAAGCCACTCTTTTTTTAACAAGTTGATTTCGCATATAGGGTTCAACATGCTGTAAAACCAGAACTGCATTATACCCGTATAGCTCTTCAATTTTTTCAATCTGTGCTTGTAACTGTTTGGGTGCGGGTATCTCTTCCCTCTCTGGCAAAATAAAGAGCATTTCGCTTCCGGCCAGTTCTGCTTTATAAATATGAACCCCTTTTCGCATGAAAAGAGGTAATTTATTTAAGGCTTCTTTTTCCAAAAGCTGAAAGGCCGGCTCTAAGCCGGTTGTAAGCTTGATATATTTTTTAAGTTCATCCACAACTTAAATATAACACTAAATTTTGTTGATAACACAATATATGTTACTGTTTAATTATTGTGTTATAAAACAGAGCTCTTCCGAGTATCTAAAGATTGTGTGGTGTTATGGATTTTCAGTCAATCAATTGATCACACATGCCCCTGGGCCATCATGGCATCGGCCACTTTGATGAAACCGGCTATATTTGCTCCTTTTACGTAGTTTACTCCCTCTTTTTCTTCGCCGTGTTCGGCACACTTTTCGTGGATGGTTTGCATAATCTCCACAAGGCGTTCATCCACATCATCGAAACTCCAGGAAAGACGCTTCGCATTTTGCGACATCTCCAGCCCGGAGACCGCCACACCTCCTGCATTGGACGCTTTCCCGGGTGCATAAAGTACATCAGCATCATGGAAAATCTTTATAGCTGCATCCGTACATGGCATGTTTGCCCCCTCTGCAACGCAGATTACCCCGTTATCGGCCAGTGATTTTGCATCCTCCTCTTCAATCTCATTTTGTGTGGCACAAGGCAGGGCAACATCGCACGGTTCACCCCAAGGTTTCCCTTCACTAAAGTCACAATTGTACTCATCGGCATACTCCTTAATTCTTCCCCGTTTCTCATTTTTCAGCGTTTTGATGAAATCGAGTTTCTCCTGCGTTAATCCATCTTTATCCAAAATATAGCCATCCGAGTCGGACATGGAGACAACCTTTGCACCCATATCAATAGCTTTCTGAGCTGCAAACTGTGCAACATTCCCCGATCCTGAGATAATTACGGACTTTCCATCGAGTGACTCTTCATGCTGTTCGAGCATCTCATTCACAAAATAGAGAAGGCCGAAACCGGTTGCCTGCAGGCGCACTTTACTGCCGCCATAGGCCAAGCCTTTGCCTGTAAGTACTCCTGTAAATTCAGCCGTAAGCCGTTTATACTGCCCGAACATGTAACCAACCTCTCGCTCGCCCACACCGATATCGCCGGCAGGAACATCGGTATCACTGGCGATGTATCGAAACAGCTCGTTCATAAAGCTCTGGCAAAACCGCATAATCTCACCATCTGATTTGCCTCGCGGGTTGAAATCAGATCCACCCTTTCCGCCCCCAAGCGGCAGGCCGGTTAGCGAATTTTTAAATGTCTGTTCAAATGCCAGGAATTTTATGATGCTGAGGTTTACAGATGGATGAAACCGAAGCCCGCCTTTATATGGGCCAAGTGCACTGTTAAACTGTACCCTGAACCCCCGGTTTACACGATAGTTTCCATCATCATCTTCCCAGGGCACCCTGAACATCACCACACGTTCCGGTTCGATAAGCCGTTCAATCAGCCCGGTGTATTGATACTTTTTATTCTCTTTGATGAATGGGACCACCGATTCCATCACCTCGTGAATGGCCTGGTGAAACTCTGTTTGATCGGGATCACGCTCTTTTACCAGGTTCAGAATTTCATCAAGAGTGATATTGGATAGCTTGAGGTCAGGCATAGGTTCAATTTCAGAATTTATAATTGTGTGATTTTGTTGGCATCAGCCCACTCTTTTTTCAGATTTTTGAGCCGCCGCTGGCCAAGAATGTACTTTTCAAGTTCCACAACAAAAAAGACAAAGATTCCGCTCAATAAAGGATAGATCCAGTATTGCGCTTTGATTGGGTATGTTCCAAACCAGCTGTGCATAAATGGTGCGTAGGTAAACATCAGCTGCAGGCCAATCAGAACAAATGCAGCATAGAACGCATATTTGTTGCCAAAGAACCCGGCACCCATGGATGGTTCGTGCATTTTCCGGCAGTTAAAAAGATAGAACAACTGCCCTGCCACAAGGGTGTTAACGGCAATTGTCCGCGCGGTTTCCACTTCGTAAGCATTGGCTTTAAGCCAGTAGTAGAGAGAAAGAGTGAGCCCGCCAATCAATATCGATACAAATATAACTCTCCACATAAAATAGAGGCTTAAAATAGGCGCTCCGTGTTTTCGAGGCGGACGCTTCATTACCCCGGGCTCGGTCGGTTCAAAGGAGAGTGCAAGTGCAAGTGTAACAGCCGTAACCATATTTACCCA
>JAFIES010000122.1 GCA_020832415.1 Balneolaceae bacterium
GACTGAACCCGTCATATTGAGCGCAATTCCGAGGGTGCTTTTTCCGAGGAATGAAGTCGAAATATGAGTTTTCGACTTCGTCCCTCCTGAAAAGCGTCGGGACTGCGCTCTAACTGACGATTCTTATAAATGTTATATCGAACTCACGTTAAATAATATAACCGTTGAGACTAAGAAAAGCTGTGTTTTAAAACAACAACTATTCTGTGAATTGAGAATTATTGAAAGAGATAACGCGGAATTATTAAATTTAAGTAGAGAGTAACCACAAAACCGGAGGAGCTATGAACGACGAAATGTATAACACATCAGCACTTCAGGAACGAGTTAACACGCTCCGGGAGCAGGGATACCGGGGTTATAGGGTAGTGAGCGGCAGAGAGAAAGTAGAAGGAGCCATCCAGGTTTCAGCGTCCCGGAAAGAGGGGGTAACACTAACCGCTTCGGGTGATACAGTGGATGAGGCATATGAAAATCTCATCGAAAAAATTGATATCACACTGGACTCTTAATCTGAAAAAGTCATCTGTACCGTGGGTTGAAACTAATTTGATCCGAACCGGTGGCGACGATTTGAGGTGTGCCATCGTGTATGTTTATTCTGCCTCTAACACAAATAAATCGCTCTGAATAGAGATCTGAAGGAGCTGTTCGCCAGCGGCTCAGATTTTCACCCCAGATAACAACCGTAAATTCCTGATTGGGATGGTGGGCACCAAAATTGATGAATGTGGGTTTTCCGCCAATATTCTGGATATAAGTGACAGATGCAACGTCACCGCACACTTCGGCAAAAACACCTGCATGGCCGGCGGCTTCACTATAGGAGATGGAAATTTCAGGAGTTGACTGAGCCGATGGCCTGAAAACCCGTGAAAGCATCAGTGCCAGAAGCAGAATCACAAAAATAAATGAGATATACCGGGATCTGTATTTATTGAAATTCAAAGACATGTTTACTCCGGATGGTCAGCGTTCACTTTAGAATGTATCCATTCTAAAATAGTAACCATAACCTCTTCCCGATTGGTTTCATTGAGCATCTCGTGGCGCCCGCCGGGGTATAGCTGAACGTCCAGTTCATGAATTCCTGAATTCCGAATAGTTTTTTCAAGATTTTTGATGCCTTTACCCATATTAGAAACCGGGTCATGATCACCAGACAGAACCAAAATGGGGATCTCTTTTGAATGATCGGCAAACGGTTTGTGAGAATGAATTGCTTTAATCCCCGTAAACAACTGGTAATAAAACGAAGTGGTGCATGTAAAGCCACATAAAGGATCATCGATGTACAGATCAACCATTTCGTTATCACGACTAAGCCAGTCAAATTCTGTTCGGTTTGGTTTGAATGTTTTGTTGTAAGCTCCAAAGCTCAGTTTCTCGAGCAGGGGGCTTTTGGCATCGGCTCCAAAAACTTTTTTAAGGATTGATGAAATCAGAATACCGGCATGCAGCGTGAATGGAGGCTTGCCATTACTGCCTGAATAGATGATGCCATCAGGATGAACTTCAGAGGTTTGTAAAAGTCGTTGGAGCAGAAACGATCCCATACTGTGCCCTAACATAATAACGGGCAGATCAGGGTATGTCTCTTTCAGATGTTGGTAAACATCATGAACATTTTCTGTAAGAAGCTCAAAGCCTTTCTCTTCTTCAACAAAACCGAGTTGATCCGGATCCGTTTTTCCGTGTCCACGGTGATCGTGTGCAATTACAACGTACCCGCTTTTCGTAAGAAAATTAGCGAATTGATTATACCTGCCGGCGTGCTCAGCCATACCATGTATGATCTGCACAGCAGCCACAGGCTTCCGGGGAGGTGTCCATGTGTACAGATATAATGATTTACCGGTTGAATCTTTTAAAGCAGAGGATGATTTCATGAATTAAACAATTGAGCTTTTACAAAATCTATACAATGCAGCATCGAATAGGAAACAATTCTTCTGTTTAATATTTGGTTGTATGAATGTTGAAAAACGCTTATTTTTCTGTTCTTTGAATTTTTAGAGAATTCATATGCACCCGTAGCTCAACTGGATAGAGTACCTGACTACGAATCAGGCGGTTACAAGTTCGAATCTTGTCGGGTGTACCATTTTATTGACATAGGCAAATTGCCGTAAGCGCCCGTAGCTCAACTGTCCCGAAAGCATTCGGGATGACTTCGGATCAGAAGGTTTGGGGTTTGGTGCATGAGCAACTTTTTTAATTGAATTGAAATACTGTACGGACTTGGTTAATGACCGATGGTCAATAAATGAACTATTGGAAATCATAAATCAATAATTAACAATTGCGCCCGTAGCTCAACTGGATAGAGCATCTGACTTCGGATCAGAAGGTTTGGGGTTCGAATCCCTACGGGCGTACAAAAAGCTTCGATTTTTAAAAAAAGATCGAGGCTTTTTTTATTTGTGTTATTGTTGAAGGGAACAGAGCGTTGATGTTCCGAAGCAGTGCTTCGGGGTTCGAATCCCTACGGGCGTACATAAGAAGCTTCGATTTTTAAAACAGATCGGAGCTTTTTTTATTTGTGCTGGTTCTTGAGGGGAACTGAGCGTTGATATTGCGAGGCAGTACTGTGCGGGTCAAATTTTTATGGGCGTTTACATACAGGGTTGAGCTGTGATAATTTAAAATCACTACTCAACCCTTTTTTATTGCCCAAGCCATTTCAGCCTATACAGCTCTACCACTAAATTGTGACAACCCCTTGAGTATTGGTTCACACAATGAATACCATAGCAGGGTTTTCATCGGTAAGTTTTTCATCAAAAAAGTTTTAAATATTTCAAAATCAATTGAAAAAAATTGGAATGCTTACACTTTTTTATTAGCCTATTTTCAATAACACGTGCAGGCTTAAAAGCAATTTATTTTAATTGAATTTTTACCTTGTAATTTCAGTAAGTTGTTAATAAGGTAAAATTAATAAAAACATTAAATTATATATTTGCTTGGTTGTATAAATCCAGAATCAAAGTTGGTAGTTTAATGTAATCAGAGTAGTAGGATGTATTAGTAGGCATACGGGTAATTAACTGGTATTTAGTTTTAGGGAAAAACGGGGTCAACTAAAAAAAGGATTTAAGTGAAATTGGAGAAAAAACCAAGTGAACTAATTTTCAATCATTCAAGAGATCTGTTCTGTATAGCGGGATTTGACGGCTTTTTTAAAACATTAAATCCATCATGGAGCCGAACACTCGGCTGGACTCTGGAAGAACTTCTTTCCCGCCCCTGGAATGAATTTGTGCACCCGGATGACATTGACAGAACCGAAAATGTTAAATCAGAAATAGTGGACGGCAAGGAAGTCTACTCATTTGATAATCGCTACAGATGTAAAGATGGTTCCTATAAATGGTTGGAATGGTCCTCATATCCCTATCCTGAAGATGGAATTATGTTTGCGGTGGCAAGGGATGTGACCAAAAGACGGGATGATGAAGAAAAAATCAGACAAAGTGAGCAACAATTTAAATCCCTTTTTGAAGATGCTCCGGTCTCAATGATGGTGCTTGATAAGGATACAGGGGAAATTGTTGAAGCAAACGAAAAAGCCTGTGAACTATACGGAATAAACAGCCCCGTTGAATTAAAAAAAATACACATATTTACAGATGAGCCGCCTTACAGTGAGAAAGATGCGTTGAGGTGGTTACAAAAAGCAGTTGAAGAAGGTAAACAAGAGATTGAGTGGAAGAGCACGATTGGATCCGGAATAGAAAAGTGGCAGATTGTAACCCTCAAACCCATTAATTTTAAGGGATTAGAAAGGGTGTTAGCAGTTGCTGTTGATATTACAGCACGGAAGAATGCCGAAAAACAGTTCCACATCCTTGTTAACAATTCTTATGATTTAATCTGGATGCTGAGAGCCGATGGGGTATTCACCTACGCTTCGCCATCCTGGAAAAGCATCTTTGGTTACGAGCCTGATGAAGTAATAAATAAACCCATGGAGGCTTTTATCCATCCGGATGATTTATCTATTTGCACAGATTATATAGAAGAAGTTCTGGAAGCGAAAAAAATTACTATTGGGCCACAATACAGGGTTAAGCACGGCCAAGGTTCCTGGAGATGGCATGAGGTTACAATGACACCGGTTTATAACAGCAGGGGTGAATTCGAATATTTTGTGGGTGTATCAAGAGATATTACTGAAAAGAAAGATGCTGAAAACACGCTTTTGGATAATCAGAGCAAGTTAAAGCACAGTCACCAAATGATGCAGTATGTAGTTGAAAACAGTAATGGTGCTATTGCCATCCTGGATAGTGATTTACATTTTAAATATGTGAGTGAGCGTTTTTTAAGCGAGTATGATGTAAAAGCAAAAGAGATTATTGGCCGCCATCATTATGATGTTTTCCCCGACCTGCCCCAAAAATGGCGGGATGTACATCAGAGAGTGTTAAAGGGTGAAATTCTGAAAAAAGATGAGGATAGATATGTGAAAGCTGATGGAAATGTTGACTGGACCCGCTGGGAATGCAGGCCGTGGTATAATGAAAGGAATGAAATCGCCGGTATCATTCTGTACACAGAAGTGATAACAAAATTTAAAAAATCTGAACTGGAGCTTAAAAAGTTGTCATTAGCAGTAGAGCAGTCTCCGGCAAGTATTTTGATTACCAATACAGAGGGTGTCATTGAATATGTTAATCCCAAGTTTACCGAACTAACAGGCTACACTCGGGATGAAGCGATAGGCAATAATCCAAGCATGCTGAAATCAGGAACACAATCGGCGGAGTTCTACAAAGTGATGTGGGAAACTATAACTGCCGGCAAAGTTTGGAGAGGTGAATTACACAACCGGAAGAAAAACGGAGAATATTACTGGGAAGATGCAACGATATCTCCTGTATTTAATAGTGCGGGGGAAATAATAAATTTCCTGGCTGTTAAAGAGGATGTAACGGAAAAGAAAAAAGCAGAAACCAAGTTAATGGAGAGTGAGCTATACCACCGTTCACTGGTACAGACCATACCTGATATGATATTTGTGGTAAGTAAAGATGGGACGTTTCTTGACTATAAATCATCTTTTGGTCATGAGCTTTATAATAAACCGGCAGAATTTCTGAATAAAAAATTAACGGATATGTTACCACCTGACGTTGCTGAAAAACAGATGGATGCCATTCAGAAAAGCCTGGCTACAAAGAGTACGATAGAATTTGATTATTCATTAACAGTAGAAGGTTCGGACCATTTCTACAATGCAAAAACCACTGGTTTTGGAGAAGACAGAGTTATAACAACAGTGAGAGATATAACTGATTATCAAAAGAATCTGGAAAAAATTAAAACTTTGCTGAAAGTTGAAGAGCAGCTTAGCGAAAACCTTCAAAACTTTACGCACATCGTATCTCACAATTTGAGAATTCATACAGCCAATATGATGGGAATATTGATGATGCTTGAGGAGACAGATCCCGAGCTTTACAAAAATCAATTTATACAGATGTTAGCAGGTTCATCAGAAAATCTTGAAGAAACCATCCGTGATCTGAACGAGATTTTGAATATCAAACAGGGAACACGTAAAGATTTCGAAGATTTGGTTGTGCAACAATCAATCAACAAAATTGAAGAATATATAGTCCCTGACCCCAAAAAAGAGGGGGTTGAGATTATTAATGAAGTACCTGCAGGCTTAACAGTATATGCTGTGCCGGGCTATCTGAACTCTGTTTTAATGAATTTAATATCTAATGGGGTAAAGTATCGGTCAAACGAGCGAAAATCATGGATTCGAATATCTGTTGCAAAATGTGGTGATTATGTTGCTATTAAAGTGAAAGATAATGGTGTAGGTATTGATCTTGCCCGGCATCGAGATAAGCTATTCGAAATGTACAGGAAGTTTCATGATTCAGATTCGAAAGGGTTTGGATTGTTTATAACAAAAGTTCAGGTTGAAGCTATGGGCGGATATATTGAGGCAGATAGTGAACCGGGAAAAGGATCAACATTTACAGTTTATATACCAAATGGAAAAAATGAAAGAAGTATGGTTGGTAGAGGATGATAAAGTGCAGGTTTTTTTACTGCGTAAATATCTGGAGAAGAGCAAGCTGGTTGACAATATTTGCTCGTTTGAAAATGGCAAATTGGCTTATGAAGCGTTAGAAAAACGATCTGCTGCCGGAGAACCATTTCCGGAACTCATTTTTCTGGATATTAATATGCCAGTATGGGATGGATGGGATTTTTACAGGAGCCTCCAGGAATTACCCGGTAAAGAGACGGTTGTAATATTTATTCTTACAAGCTCTCTCAGCGAACATGATTATGAGCAGGCAAAACGGTTTGGCCTTAACGACAACTATCTCAGGAAGCCGCTAAATTATCAAGCAGTAGAAACGATCATTAAACAGAAGGGTAACCTTCAAGCGGGTTAGCTTTAATATTGAGACTCGCAACAGGGTTCATTCACCGAAAGAGCTGTCAATCCAAAATCGCTCTGTTATCAAATTTTAGCGTAAATGAAGTACCTTTTTTATTGGAACTATATGAATGTTCACCTTCAATTTGAGCAGTAAGGGTTTCAATCAGAAAAAGCCCCATATTTTTTTTACTCTCATCACCAAAGTCATCCGGTAAGGGCGCTCCATTATCGGTAATAACTATCTCAACATTCCCCTCTCTTTCCTGAACTTCGGTTTTAATAAAGCCTTTCTCCGAATCCTTAAATGCGTGCTTTAAAATATTTGTTATTACTTCGTTTATTATAAGTGAACAGGGTACTGTCTTATTCATATTCAGAAGCACATCCTCATTGCTAAATTGCAACTCTATTTCAAATGAAGATTGATAGGTTTGAACAATTGTTTTGATGAGCTGCTCGAGGCTGTTGCCAAGATTAATCTGTGAAAAACTCTTCGATTGATAGAGCTGTTCGTGAATACTTGCCATTGATTTAATGCGTATAGTACTGTCGAGCAGTTGCCTGCTTAGTTCACCGTTATCAGTCTGAAGCGACTGCAGCTCGAGCAGGCCTGAAACAACAGCAAGATTATTTTTTACCCGGTGATGAATTTCCGCAAGCAGTGTCTCTTTTTCAGCAAGGGCTTCGCGAATAGTCTCCTCTGTTTTTTTGAATGAAGTGATATCCTGCATAACACCAAGCATCTGTATCGGGCTTCCATCCGAACTTCTGTTGATGAGGGCCCTGTCAGAAATATTTACATATTCACCACTTTTTGTTTTGAATAGGTATTCCTTTTCCCAAAATGTTTGGCTGTCTGAATTGATGGAACTCAGAAACGATTCTACAACTTTTTCCGATTGATCAGGGTGAATTTTGTCGGACCATGACTTAAGGGTACTCAGTTCTTTTTGTAAGTTATACCCAAAAAAATGGCCTTTATGAGTACTCCATTCCCTGCTGTCACTGCTCATATTCCAGTTCCAAATGGCCTCTCTCACCAATTGAGCAATCGTATTGTAGCGTTCATTTACCAGTTCAAGCGCTTCGCCTTTTTTTCGTAATAAATCTACCGATTTGAGCAGACTCCCCTGCTTATTTTGGAGTTCTTTCTCTAGGGATTTTTGCTTGTTGATAGTCTCCTGAAGGCCATCCAGCAGTGTTGGTAAAAGAATTACCATCAATAGGTTTACAGCAGCAAAATTAGCTGATAGTAAAATCCAGGAATATCCCGGAATTTCTATGGATGAGAGACTCTTAATGAACTCTAATCTCACACCCAGTTCATATAAAGCACATAGCGATATATTTATAAACAGTGTTGCGAATCCGGCAGACCTGTTCATGAACAGAACTGCAAAAATTGAAATTGTTAGCATGAAAAGAAGTGAAGGGCCAACAGGTCCTTTTGTAAAGAGCAGTGCTGTAATCAGCAAATAACCGGCAAAAAAGAAGAGTATTTTTCTGTAATAAACATGGAGATTCCGCTTAAACGCTAAGAAAAGCAGTGCAAAAAGGGCTACTAGATTTGTATAGATAATGGCCAGAATTCCCAATTCAAAAGCCACCATGTAGGAGGGAATAAAAAGCAGTATAAATATTGGAATGATGTGAATCAGCGTAAATGCAAAAAGTTTATTTCGCCAATAATAATGTCCTTCTGAAGGAGTGTGCCCTTCAAGGCAATTAGAAGTAATTCTGTACTTGTACTGCCTCCAGAAGTTATACATTCATAGATACCGGTAAAGTTATAAACAGGACATTGCCCGTTTCAGATCTGATATAAAAGCCAATTTCGTAGTGAAAGTACAGTTTTTTTCTGAAAGTTAATGGCCGGTTACTTCCCCGTCTTCTTCTATGGAGCGCACACGTTCGTCTTTCGCAAGTTGCTCAATTTGAGACGTATTGGCATAAAGAAGAAAAATATTATGCATCAATGTTTTTGTGATGGTTACCGGCAATGAGTCCGGTAGCGTACCCTCTTCAACAACAATCAGTATGCGATACTCTTCTTCAGGGTTTTCACGCATCTTCAATCTCAGTTCTTCTGTAATTTTATTCATGAGAGTTGCATTAAGTTGACCTTCACTTGGTTGGTAGCCGGGACCTTTCACAAATCTTCCCGGCATTTTACCGGTATGTGTGCCATTTTCCAAAACCTGAATTCCGTTTACAAATACATGCTCAACTCCCGTTGCATACTGGTGGGGATTTTCGAATGTAGCATGGTCCTGAATGGTTTCGGGATTAAATAGTACGATATCTGCGTAGTATTCCTCTTTCAGAAAACCCCGGCTGTTTAATTTGAGATTTGTTGCGGGTAATCCGGTTAGGCGATATACAGCATCTTCGAGAGAAATCAATTGCTGATCGCGGACATACATACCCAGCAACCGGGCAAAATTACCCCAGGCACGCGGGTGCATCCGGCGGTTCAGAACATCACCCTCCGCAGCAAAAGTGCCGCCATCAGAACCAAAACTCATCCAGGGTATTTGAATCTGTCTTTGCACATTTTCTTCACTCATCAAATAATAGATGGCACCAATTCTGTTGTTATCCTCAACGGTAAGTTCAACTGCAGTCCGCACCTCATCATCCGATCCGCGGGCTTCCGCAACCTCAGATAGTGTCATTCCAACATATTTTTGTAGCTCATCACTGCGGAACCCAACAAGTATAATTCCATCTCTGCCACCTGCCATCAGGTAGAAGTTTTCCCATTCGTCCGAGTGGGTTTTTACCTCTTCAATGATTTGTTCACGTGTATCAGGATCACTCAATCGTTCAATCCAGCGACTGTGGCCGCCATCTTGCGTCCATGGCGGGAAGATGGCGGCAAGGCTTGTGGCAGCTGCATTGTAAGTATACATGTTTGCTGTAACAGGCTGGCCTGCGGTACGGGCTGCATCAACCATCTCAATCACGGTATCAAGTTTGTGCCAGTTATCTTGCCCGGCAGCTTTCAGGTGATGAATTTCTGCATGGAGATCTGCCTCGCGGCCTATGGTGATAAGCTCTTCTACCGATTCAATAAAGCGGTTGCCTTCGCTGCGAATGTGCGAAATGTACATTCCATCGTATTGGCTAACCACATTTGAGAGCTCAATCAATTCATCCGTTGATGCGTAGAATGCAGGTGCATAAATCAGGGAAGTACCCAGCCCCATAGCACCCTCTTTCATCGCTTCTTCCACCAGGTTTTTCATATTCTCCATCTCAGTGGCCGTTGGCTCCCTGTCATCATAGCCAATTTCATGAATCCGAACGGTAGTAGCCCCAACAAAAGAGCCGATATTGGTGGATACTCCATTCTCTTCCATCCACTGCAAACCTTCACCAAGTGTACGCCAGAGGTGCTGGTCGGAATCTTCTTCCCATCGGTCAATCCGCATCTGTTCATTCAGCGGTCCAATTGATGAACCTTCTCCAAAAAGCTCCAGAGTTACCCCCTGTTTGATGCCGCTCATTGATCTGCCATCAGCCATAAGCGGATTAGCCCCCCAGCTTAGCATATTGATAAAACCGGGAGCAATTGCCAATCCTCTGGCATCCACTTCACGATGGGTGCAGATATCCGGCTCAATGCTGCCTATGGTTTTGATGCGGTCATTCAAGATCCCGAGATCTGCTGTGAAACCGTCGCTTCCGGTTCCGTCATAAACCACACCATTTCGGATGATGACATCATAGCAATGGTTTTCTTGCACAGGGGCAGGCGGCAAGCTCAGCTGTAAAAACAGTGCTATGATAAATGTCAGTTTCATAGAAATTATTTTCGTTTGTCCCGAATATAGAGTGCTTTCGCGTGCCCGTCACCGGTTTTCCGCTCTTCAAAATCGAATAATCCCATAGCGTTCAACAGTTCGCCAAGCTTTCGGTATCCGTAATTTCGCGGATCAAAACCGGGTGATTGTTTCGCGATATAGCTTCCCACCGGGGCCAGGTGTGCCCAGCCGCTTTCATCCGATGAAGCATCAATTGCATTGCGAACCAGGTTTACAAGTTTTGTATCCTGTTTCAGAGATGTAGTGGGGCGGCGTTTTCGCTGTTCGCGCTCATCTTCATCTTTTGCGAGCACTTCTGTGTAGATGAATTTATCACACGCAGCTACAAACGGTTCAGGGGTTTTTTTCTCTCCAAATCCATAAACGGTAAGGCCCGATTCACGAATTCGGGCCGCCAGTTTTGTAAAATCGCTATCACTTGAGACCAGGCAAAAGCCATCAAATTTTCCGGTATAGAGCAGGTCCATCGCATCGATGATGAGGGCACTGTCCGTTGCATTTTTCCCTTTTGTATAACCAAATTGCTGTATAGGCTGGATGGAATATTCAAGCAGCAGCTCTTTCCAGCTTCGCAGCTGAGGCTGGGTCCAGTCGCCATAAATTCTCTTAACATTTGCCGTGCCATATTTGGCAATTTCGGCAAGTAAATTTTCGGTAATTGCGGGCTGCGCGTTGTCGGCATCAATCAGTATTGCCAGTCTGTGTGTTTTTTCACTTTCCATATCTTAAGTTTGATTCATTTCAGCCGAAAGGTACTAAATCAAAGTGAGAACATTTAGTTGATCAGCCACAAGTTAAGTCTATGTACCGTAAAGGTCCCTGCCCGATATTCCATTGATCAGTACTATTGATGGAAAAGACGTTGAAATGGAATAAGGTTGATAATGGTTTAAAAAAGTGTGATATAGTAGGATTAGAATTAAAACTAAACCCAATGATTTATGCCAAAGTGTGAAATTTACCAGGATATTAAAGGCGAATGGAGATGGAGAAGAACCGATAAGAAAGGTGAAATTCTCGAATTTTCCACACAAGGTTTTGAAAAGAGGGAAGATTGCGAGAAGAACGGTAAAGAAGAGGGTACCTGTACAAGTTATAAACTTGTAGTCTGATTTTTTTCTTTGTTATGTAGCCGGTTCCAGGTAAGCAATTGCTATAGCCGCAAACTGGGCCGGTTTATCGATGAATGCATAGTGCCCCGCATGATCTATGGTTACGAGGGCACTATTTTTTAAACCAGCCTCCATCCGCTTTGCCTGCTCTAAAGGTGTGGCAAGATCATCTTTCCCCCATATCAGTAAAATTTCGTGTGATATTTTTGGCAGCTCATCATCAAGGTGCTCGGTTACCACATTCACAAAAGTCTGGCGCATAACGCCACCAAGTTTTTGATAGTCAGACGATCCCAGCCTTTTCCAGACAGCACTTTTCCTTAACCGGCCCAAACCTTTTTCACGCAGCTTTTCAGGTAATATCAAAAAAGGAAATTTCAGCAATTTAGCGGTGTACTTTTTCACATAAAATTTTGTACTTCTCTTGGGAATCAGGCCGGCTGCACCGGTAAAGATCACCTTATCAATCCGGGCAGAAATTTCGGGTCGGGTTAATAGCTTAATCGCAACACGTGCACCAAATGAGTGTACAAGAAGGTCAAAGGGTTCGTTTGGCAGGTGTTTTTGAATAAAATACTCGGTGGCATCAGCATAATCAGATACAGTCCACGGCTTTTTGGGTTTGCCTGAGTTTCCAAATCCCGGAAAATCGGGGAGGTAGCAGGTTCGCACCGATTGTAAACGCCCTGTTACAGGAGAAAAGGAAGCAGAACTGCTGCCCCAGCCGTGTAAACACAGAAGTGGTTTGCCTGTACCGGTTTTGCTCCAGCTGACGGTAGTACCGTTTATTTCGGTAATAAAACTGCTCATTTAAAAAAAGTGTAAGGTTTTGCTGATTTTCGGTTCATAAATATAAGGAAGCATTTCTACTGTTTGTGTTGAAAATGTTCGGAATGTTCACTGATAGTTTTTAAAGAACCGGGAGTTCCTTATGAAGAGAAAACTTTTCTTTTTGATTGAAAAACTTGAGATAAACCGCTCAGAAAGAATAGCAGTATCACTGCTTTTTGCTAGTCTGATTTTGCTTGCAGGGGTCAATGCACTGTATCAACCTGCTGTAAAAACCGATGCAGCGTATTATGCTGAACTGGAGGAGGTGTTTTTAGAGCGGAGCAGAATTGCAGAACAAGAGCACAGGCAGATACTGGCAAGATACGAGCCAAACCCTCAACCCCAATTGCCGGCTGCAACACCCGAAGTTGCTGAAGCCAGTACCGACACCGTTATCGTGAGGAGTGAATCAGAAGAAAATGTAACAGAGCATGGCGGCAAAATAAATATCAACACAGCATCGGCGGAAGAACTACAGGAGCTGCCCGGTATTGGCCCGGCATATGCACAGCGAATTATCGATTGGCGCGAAGAGAATGGGAATTTCACATCAAAAGAGCAGCTGCTCGAAATTCGCGGAATTGGCGAACGGCGCCTGGAAACCATCAAGCCATTGATCACTCTGTAAGTAATTCATTTCTTAAAACTTGTTACAAATATTTTATACGGCTTACGCTTTCGTTATTTTCAGGTTGGATTCTCGCTATTTGTACTATCAGAGGAGGTCTCGTTCCCGTATTTGACAGGAGTGGTATTCTTCTCAAAAAAATTAATCATAACGGAGCATGTCGAACAGAATATTATGGGCTGACGATGAAATTGATCAGCTTAAATCACACATCATTTTCCTTGAAAATAAAGGGTTTAACATAACTCCCGTCACCAACGGTGAGGATGCAGTTTCTCTGATTAAAACCCGCCCTTTCGATATTGTTTTCCTTGATGAACAGATGCCCGGACTTGACGGACTTGCCACGCTGGAACAGATTCAGAATATCCAGCCATCTTTGCCTGTTGTGATGATTACCAAGAGTGAGGAGGAGTCGATCATGGAGGATGCCATCGGGAATAAGATATCTGACTACCTGATAAAACCGGTGAACCCGAACCAGATTTTGCTAACCGTAAAACGCATTCTGGATAAGCGAAGAATTCAAAATGAAAAGGCTGCACAATCGTATCTCAAGAACTTTAATGAACTTTCTGCAAAGTTTAACGACCGTACAAGCTGGCAGGAGTGGATCGATATCTACAAAACCCTGACCCATTGGGAGCTGAATCTTGAAGCCAGTGATGATGCCCTTCAGCAAGTGTTGCAAGATCAGTTTCAGCAGGCAAATCAGGCTTTTGGGCGTTTTATCCAATCGGAGTATAAAGGCTGGCTTAAACGGAATCCATCAGAGCACCCGACGTTGAGTCCGGATCTTCTCAAACGAAAGGTTTTTCCTCATCTTGAAAAAGGTGAAACGGTGGTCTTTTTTCTGATTGACTGCATGCGTTTTGATCAGTGGCTTCTGTTTCAGAAAATGCTGAACGAATTTTTTACGATAGAAACTGATTTTTACTACTCCATCCTGCCAACGGCAACACCCTTTTCGAGGAATTCAATTTTTTCGGGCCTTTTTCCCCTCGAAATTCAGCGCCGATATCCCGATTTATGGGAACTGGGACAGGATGAGAAATCTCTGAATCGTCATGAGGAGGAGCTTTTGAAAAAACTGTTAACCCGAAATCAGCTGTCAGATCAGGTTAAGTATGAGAAAATCATCCAGCCTGAAGATGGGAACCGTATTGTGGACAAACTGAGTAACTACACTCAAACAAGTTTTACAACCATTATCTATAACTTTGTGGATACACTTGTTCACAGCAGATCAGATTCAGAGGTGCTCAAGCAGCTTGCTCCCGATGTATCCGCGTTCAGATCGCTTACGGAAACATGGTTTCAGCACTCATCTCTGTTTAAAATGTTCAGAGAGCTGGCTAATGAAAATGTTACGGTTGTGGTTTCAACAGATCACGGTTCCATTCGTTCAATGCGGGATACGAAAGTATTTGGTGATCGTGATGCAGCCACAAATCTTCGCTACAAATATGGCAGGAACCTGAAAGCACAGGACAACGCTGCAATTTTTATCGATAAGCCTGCCGAATACCAACTACCTGTTGATCCGCCTGCAAACAGCTACATCATTGCCAAGGAAGACTTTTTCTTTGTGTACCCGAACAACTACAACAAATTTCAGAATCGCTACAGAGACACCTTCCAGCACGGCGGAGCTTCGATGGAAGAGATGATTCTGCCGGTAGCCACTTTAAAACCACGCCGCTGACAGCATGAAGAGCGTAACAAGCAGAAGCGAGGCAGAGACAATAGCTATCGCCAAGGAATATACGGGGAGCATACAACGGGGCGATATCGTTTGCCTGCAGGGAAATCTTGGTGCCGGCAAAACTCATTTCGTGCGCGGATTTGTACAGGGGCTTGGTCTTTCGGGTGATGAAGTGAGCTCACCAACATTTACCGTAATCAATGAATACGAAGGTACTATGCCAATTTACCACTTCGATTGCTACAGGCTTGAACATTACAAGGAAGCTCTTGAAATTGGTGCCGAAGAATATTTTTATGGCGATGGCGTTTGCATTGTCGAATGGCCGGAGCGTATTTTAGAGATTTTACCGAACGAAAAGAAATGGATAACATTTAAACAGACAGGCAAAGAAGAACGGGAAATAAACTTCCATTAGGCAGTAAAAAATGGCTACAAAAAACAGAAGACTCTCATACCGTTTAGACCTTTTACCTGTGATCTATCCCTACCACAGACGGGCATCTAACACCCTTCAGCTGGGTGACCTTGTTTACTACGGCCCATCCCCCGAGTATTATGGAATCGGGGAAGTAGTAAATTCTGAAGAGAACTATTGCGTGGTCGATTTTCGAGGAACCGGGCTCCTGGGTATCCAGAAAGATGTGTTTTCGAATAAATATTTAATCCCTATCCACAAATTGAATTTGGGGCATATTCTCAAATCAACCTGAGAAGATATTAAGCTTCCCTGTTTGAAATGGCACGGCCTGCCAGCCATAAAAGAATCGCTACAAAAAGGCCAGGATAGAAAGGTTCAATTCCATAAAATGCATAGGTGCTGTCGCCGGGAGTGAAAACAGTGCCCAGAATCAGCCAGCCAAGAGATACTGCAGTACACCCAATAATGGAATAGAGTACAAAGGGTGCCGGAATTCTGAATGGTTTCAGATAAATACCTAAAACCGGCACCAGCAAGCCCGGTATAAAAATAGAGCCGATTACATACCAGAGATCAATTACACTTGGGTAGATGATGATCAGAAGAATCCCAAGAACAGCTGAAATAAGAATGCTGATTCTTGTAAGCATATTGGGATTTGCTTTCGGGAAATACTTCAGCAGATAATCTCGCCCTAACGTTTGGCCGGAGATAAAAAGATAGCTGTCTAAAGTGGACATAATTGTAGCCAGCAGCGATAAGAAAAAGAGCCCTTTGAAGCCGATTGGCAGAATCTGGTCGGCAAGTATCGGGTAGGCCAAAACAGGCTGTTCCAGCCCCGGCCCTAAAATGGCAAACGCGTACAATCCGGCAAAACAGGTTAAAAAGTCGAAGCCCATCCAGAATCCGATGGAGTAAAACACTCCTTTTCGGGCGGTTTGAGGGGATTCTGCTGCTGCTGCCCGCTGATGAAAACTGGGGTCTACAAAGGTCCATAGTGCAATAAAAAACCAGACAAGAATATACTGCCAGGTGTAGCCACCGGTGATATCAAGATGGCCTGATGGAAGATCTGCGAGCAGGGTGCCAAATCCGCCAAACTCCTGAATTGCGAAAATCAACAGAATAATGAAACCGCTGAACATCAATACAACCTGCAAAATATCTGTGCGTAATACAGCGCCAAATCCGCCAATGGTAATGTACAGAACAGAAAAGAGGGCAACCAACGACGCGTAAAAGAGGAATGGAGCGTCTCCGCCGGTAAGAAACTGGAACAGTAACCCAAGCATTAAAATGTAGGGAGCGGGGCTAACAAGAATAAATATCGGGAGGGCACTGATGCGCCCGGCACGTTTACTGTAATAATTTGAAATGGCCTCGGGAATAGTGAGTGCTTTATTGAGCCGGATTTTACCGGCGAGAAAAACTGCAAATAGTGCAGAAAATACATAAAAGGGTACACCAAGAATTAGCCACTGCGATATACCAAACTGATAACTCCACTCCCCGATACCGAGAATTCCGCCATACCAGGTAGACACAAGTGTTGCAATAAATGCGGGCAGAGTTACTTTACGCCCGCTAAGCAAAAAATCTTCTTCAGACTCGGCTTTCCAACCTTTTTTCCAGCTGAGCCAGATAAGGAAAAAGAAATATACTGCTACGAATGACCAGTCGATCCAGGAGAATTGTGAGGACACTATTCCGTTGTTTTGTGATTTACAAGAAGTAGAAGGTCTCCCTTTTTAAATTCAATTTCGACTGTTTTTTTCACCGTTTTATTGGAGCTGCCATCCTGCACACCATTTTTTAGAATTCCATTGGTAAGAGAGTATTGCAAGCCTTTGGTTGTAATTCCTTCCACAGTACCGGAAAGCGGATAGAGAGAGATAGACGTACCGGGCTCAAAATCCCGCTGAAATGGAGATTCAATCAGCTCTATGGTACAGTAATGGTCTAAAAAAAGAATGTTCTTAAACTTTGGATGAAATTGCAGCAGTACAGAGAGATTTTTAAGTGTATGATCAAGGCGCCGGCCCGTTGCGCCAACAACAATCACATCAGATGCTGATTTGTCAAGAGCTAAATGGAGTGCTTTTTCAAGGTCGTTGGTTTCCTGGTCGCTGTCTTTCACGATTTCTGCTTCCTCACTTCCTGATGGATTGTAGCTATCCAGATCACCCACAATGTAATCCGCCCTGATGCCAAGGCTGGCAGCATGATGAGCACCGCCATCGGCTGCAATAATCAAACCGGCACTGCTTACATGTGCTTTGAAAAATGAGAGAGGGGGTATTTCACCATCACAAAGTATAACTGCTTTCATAGATTTAGTCGATTGAACGGATCTGTAAACTAATCAAAATGGGAATATTGGTTTGCTATCCATCGCCAGAAGCGGGATTTTTGATCACTTAAAAGATAGCAGTATCAACGTTCTTAAATTAACGTGAATTCGATATAACATTTATAAGAATCGTCAGTTTGAGCGCAGTCCCGACGTAATTCAGGAGGGACGAAGTCGAAAACTCATATATCGCTACGCGTGCAACAGATGAGCGACTTCTCCCGATTGAACTGCATCGGGATGCGCTCAATATGACGGGTTCAGTCATATTGTTCATTTTTATATCGAACTCACGGCAAATTATGCCAAATTGGTTGCAAAAATTGAACGTAAAGCCTGAAAGAGAAAATATATGTTTGAAACATTTCTATCGAAGATAAACAATCACAAGAAAATCGGGGTAATTTCCCACATTCGGCCGGATGGCGATTGCATCGGTTCACAAATTGCGTTATGCCGCTGGTTGAGTAGAAACGGCTATTCTGTTTATGCGTTCAATGATGATGATATACCCGAAAATCTGCAATGGATGCTGCCTTATTTTCAAATCGAAAAGCCGGATGAAGAAAAATTTGAGCAATGCGATCTCTTTATTCTTGTTGATGGTAACGCAACACATCGGTTCGGCACATTCGAAAATTGGCATGCAAACAGCGATGTACCTGTGTGGATAATCGATCATCACCCAAACCCGGACGATGGATTTGAAGTAGCTATCTCAGAGGTGAATGCATCATCAACCTGCGAGCTGGTTTACCGCCTCTACAAAGAGCATGATATCAGCCAGATAGACGCAGAAACGGCAAAGGCACTCTATACCGGAATTATCACAGACACGGGCTCACTGCAGTTCGACAGCGTAACCCCCGAAACGGTTGAAATTACCGCAGATCTGCTTCGGATTGGAAACTTTAAGCCGAACGAGATTGCCGAAGCAATTTATTCAAATAAAACCCTTTCACAGGTTAAATTACTGAGCCTGGCTCTTAAAACGATAGAGTTGCACAAGAATAATCAGATAGCAGTAATGTACGTTACGCAAGAAATGCTAAATGATACCGGTACCACATACTCCGATTGCGAAGGGTTCGTTAATTATCCATTAAGCATTGAAAACGTAAAAGCCGCAATTTTGATGAAAGATCATGGTGAAGAGGGTGTTCGAATGAGCCTTCGATCGAGAAGTAATGTGGATGTAAATCTCTGGGCGAGAGAACTCGGGGGCGGGGGACACAAAAAAGCTGCAGGCGCATGGCACAAAGGCCCTCTTGAAACTGCGATTGACGAAGTAATGAATATTGGTTCAAAACAACTCTGATTGAAAATCTGCAAACGTCATATCCTCACTTTATCGGCACTGTTGTTTTTAGCAGCTTGTACGATTGAGCCCGCCAACGAAACCGCTGCTGAGCCTGAAGAAATGCCATTTTCTGCAGCATTTGTTGAAAACAATGATCAGTTTCTTGAGGAGAACTTACCGGAAGATCAGATCCTTGCAACTACCGGGGAGATTTCAGCCGGGCGTGCGAATGCCATCACAGCAGCCGTGGAAAGTGCGAGCTCAGCCGTTGTAAGTATCATGGCAACTGAGCCGGTTCAGCAATTTGAAACCTTGCAGGATGAATTTTTCAGGTTCTTTTTCGGGGGGCAGCTGCCGCGCGAGAATACAAATATGGGTTCCGGTTTCATCATCAGTGAAGATGGCCTTATTGTAACCAATCAGCATGTGGTTGGGAAAGAACCGACTGAAATCATCATACACACCATTTACGGAGATTCGTATGAAGCAGTTCTGCTTGGCAGTGATGAGCTGACCGACCTGGCACTGCTCCGGATAAAATCGGATAAAGAGGTGTTCCCTTTTGTGCAGTTTGCCGACTCGGATGATATTATGGTGGGGGAGTGGGCAATAGCTCTCGGCAATCCTTTTGGCCTGTTTGATGATGGCCAGCCCACGGTAACTGTGGGTGTGGTAAGTGCAATCAATCGTGATTTCAGGGCAAACCCAAACAATCCCAGAATTTATATCGACATGATACAGACCGATGCGGCGATCAATCGCGGGAATTCGGGTGGTCCGTTGCTCAACAGCGAAGGGCAAGTAATTGGTGTGAATACATTTATCTATACCGGCGGCACAAGTGCCGGTTTTGTAGGATTGGGTTTTGCAATTCCCAGCAACAGGGTAGACAGAATTATCTCACAACTGCTCAACCGCGGTGTGGTTACGCTTGACTATGATCCCGGGATGGAGTTTACCTCTATGACCGAGCAACTTGTGTACCGCTACAGGCTGCCCTATGTGCAGGGCTTACTGGTAACCAGTGTGAATAAAAACGGACCGGCTTACGAAAGTGGCATTATGCCGGGAGATATCATCGTAAAAATAGGACCGGAACGCGTAGTGAGCGAAATGCACGCACGGGCACTGCTCAGGGATTATGAAGAGGGAGATCTGATGCATGTTGAGCTGCTGCGGGAAAATGAGCTATATGAGACAAAGATGAATCTGCGGCAAAAAATTTCTGCGAATTAAAAACAAAAGCCGCACGGTTTAAAATATCCGTGCGGCTTCTTTTAACTCTTGATTCCGTAAATCATCTCTTGCAGTATCGCGGTTATAGCTTCCGCCTTAATAAATAGTCTATACGTATGAGCCAAAAAAAGTGAAAACCTTACACTTTTATTTGAAGTTTTTTTCAAATGTGCGTTTCTGAATAAAGAAAGCAGATTTTCACTATCTTCTAGCCATGATTATTGAAAAAGAAAATCCCCAAAAAACAGAATATATGCTTGAAGTGCCGGATGGCCAGTCATCAGATATCCGGCTGGATAAGTACATCACTTCATTTGTTCAAAATGCTACCCGTAATAAAGTTCAAAAAGCAATAAAGGACGGGTACGTTCTTGTAAACGGAAAGAGAGAGAAAGCATCGTATGTGATGCAGCCCGGTGATAAAATTGAAATTTCACTGCCCAAGCCGCCTCCGGAAAAAGCAAAACCGGAAGAGATGGATCTGAACATCGTGTACGAAGATGATGATCTGCTGATAGTAAATAAAGAGTCGGACCTGGTGGTACACCCTGCATACGGCAATTGGACAGGAACACTGGTTAATGGATTACTTCATCACACAAAAAGCAATCTTGCAAATGCAGATGAAGAGACTCTTCGGCCGGGAATTGTACACCGCCTTGATAAAGATACAAGCGGGCTTTTGGTTGTTGCAAAGAATGAAGTAACGCATCAAAAATTGTCCAAACAGTTTGCCAAAAAGAAACCGGACCGTACCTATTGGGCCATTGTTTGGGGATACCCGCCGGAAACAGGCACCCTTGAGAGTTATCTTGGAAGATCTCCCCGCGACAGAAAAATAATGACCGTTTTAAAAGAGGGTGGTAAACTGGCCATAACCCATTTTACCCGGCTCGAACAGTACGATCATCTTGCCCTGCTCGAAGTACAGCTTGAAACAGGCAGAACGCATCAGATTCGGGTGCACTTACAGCATGAAGGATTTTTCGTTTTTGGAGATCAAACCTATGGCGGCGATACTGTTCGGTATGGCCCCAACACCGGTTCAAGAAAAAATATGTTCAAAAATATGTTTGCAAAACTTGGCCGGCAGGCGCTTCATGCCAAAACCCTGGGATTTGTGCACCCAACAACCGGTGAAAAGGTTGAGTTTGATTCGCCTTTGCCCGAAGATTTTCAGTTTGTGCTTGATAAGCTCAGAAACAATTGTAAACCAGAATGATGTAATGTAACCATGTCCAATCAGTCAAAAAAAATAGGTATCGAAGTAAAACTCGATGAAAAAAATATCCCGGAAAGTATTGAATGGTCGGCTACCGACCTCCAGGGTTATGATAAAGCTAGCTGCCGGGCAATGATTCTTGCCCTGTGGGATCATAAAAACAAAGATACACTACGGCTCGATCTGTGGACAAAAGATATGACCATCGATGAGATGAAAATTTTCTTTCATCAAACATTAAAAAGTATGGCAGATACACTCGAAAATTCCACCAATGATGAGCGAATCAGCGGTGATATGAGGGATTTTTGCGACTACTTTGCCGAAAAAATGGAGATTGTCGAATAACAGAAGCTTTGGCAATCCAAACAGATTAGTTGTTATATTGAAAACAAAAACCTGCAATCAGCAAAACCAGCGCTATGCAATATCTCGATTTTGAACAGCCCATTGAAGAGTTAGAAAAGAAAATTGAAGAGCTGAACGATCTCTCAGTTGGGGATGAAGTACTGAAACCCGAAATTGACAGGCTGCGGAAAAAAGCCGACCAGCTGCGTGAATCCATATTTACCAATCTTACCCGATGGCAGCGTGTTCAGCTTGCCCGCCATCCGGAACGCCCGTACACTCTGGACTATATCGACCTGATCACTGAAGATTTTATTGAACTGCATGGCGATCGTTTTCATGCGGATGATAAAGCGATGGTTGGAGGGCTTGCAACCATCAGCGGAGAATCGGTGATGATTATTGGCCACCAAAAAGGGCGGGATACAAAATCAAGGCAGTATCGGAATTTTGGCATGGCCAATCCGGAGGGTTACCGGAAAGCGTACAGGCTGATGAAAATGGCTGAGAAATTTAAAATCCCCGTTGTTACACTGCTCGATACACCCGGTGCTTTTCCCGGTCTGGAAGCAGAAGAGCGCGGGCAGGCAGAAGCCATCGCGCGAAACCTGAAAATGATGGCCGTGCTTGAAGTTCCAATCATCAGTATTGTAATTGGTGAAGGAGCCAGTGGCGGCGCCATTGGTATCGGGATGGGAAATGAGCTCTACATGATGGAGAATACTTGGTACTCCGTAATCTCTCCAGAATCGTGCTCATCCATACTTTGGAAGACATGGGAATACAAAGAGCAGGCCGCATCTGCACTAAAACTCACAGCGAAAGATCTTCTTGAACTCAAAGTAATCGACGGAGTGATTGCCGAGCCACTTGGCGGGGCACATCGTAATTATAAAAAGTCGGCCGAGGCAGTAAAAGATCAAATCCTTAAAAGTCTGAAGCGTCTAAAGAAAATGAAACCCGCCAAACTGATCGATCAGCGAATCGAAAAATATGCAGCCATGGGTGAGTGGGAAAAAGCTTCTTCCAAATCGAGCTCTTAACGGTAGATTTTTATGATTGAATTTCCTGACAGAGAGCCAATTATCAGCTACAGGCATCTGCTCAGAAGCCGTTATGGCGAAACCGATAAGATGGGTTACGTTTACTACGGGCGATATTTCGAATATTTTGAAGTTGCCCGTACGGAACTGATCCGCTCTCTGGGATTATCCTACGCCCGCCTCGAAGAGGATGGTTTTATGTTGCCGGTGATCTATTCTCAGATAGAGTACAAATCGCCAATACATTACGATGAAGAGATGACTATAGAAGTGATCATCTATAAAAAACCTGTAGTAAAACTGGAAACCTGGTACCGCGTTTACACGTACCGGCAGACCGAGCCTCATATTCTGGGGCATGTAAATCTCTGTTTTACCAATGCTGAGAGCAGAAAACCTTGCAAAGCACCCGATTATTTTCTCGATCTGGTGAAAGAAAAATAGCCAATGCAGCACGTTTGGCTTTATACAGGGATTCTCGCTGCACTGATTTTTCTGGTGATTATTTCATTAGGAGGAGGGATTTGGGGTGCAGAACAGACCATCGGCCACTGGACAGGAAACCTGTTGCAAGGCGTATGCCACCAGATGCCACAACGATCGTTTTCAGTTAATGGTGTTCAGATGGCAGTAAATACCCGATGTTTTGGTATATTTGCCGGGTTGTTAGCCGGCTGGGTAATGATACCCTTTATTGTACGGTTAAGAGCAGGTAAAAATTGGACATTACGCTTACTTTTAGTTACCGTAATGCTTCAAATAGCTGATTTTGTGGGAAACCTGATCGGGTTATGGGTAAATACGAACATCAGCCGTTTTTCGCTGGGTCTGCTCCTGGGTTTTGCAGTCTCAATGGTGATTTCTGAACTTTTTAAATCAAAAAATTCAAAGTAAGATTATGAGTGACGTCGAAATTAAATCAGAAGATAAATTTACTTTTGCCAACTACTGGCCAAGTCTTGTAATTGTAGGGGCAATTTTTAGTCTCATTAGTTTTGTTGTGGGTCTCTTCTTTGGCTATCAGCAGATTAATTCTGAGCCTGCCGGTTCTTTTTTCTCTCCGTTTATGCTCAGCAGCGGGGTAATCTGCCTGTTAACTGCTTTCGCAGGTATGGTAACGGTATGGCACTACACAAAAGAAATTTCCCCGTTTCTTAAATTAGGACAGGGCGCGGCACTTGGTTTTCTAACCGGTGCTGTAATAACCGTTCTGAGTGTGATTTTAAGTGAGCTTTGGGTGATGCTTTTTGACCCGGAGTACACAGAAAAAATTCTCCAGTCGATGATAGCAAACATCGAGGCGATGGATATGCCTTCATCAACAAGAGAAGATATGATTGATGCAATGGCCGACTCTATGGATACACAGCAGTCCTTTTTCAGACAAATCTTTTGGGGAATTCCCGTAACCGGCCTTCTTAACCTGCTCACCGCTCTTATTGGCGTGAAAGTGTTTGCCAAAAAAGATGAGGAGACATTCTAAAACGAATGAGCAGTTTAGATAATAATCCTTACTCTTATCAGCAATCTTGGGCAGAACGCAACGGTTTTGCCCACTGGGCCATTGTAATGATATGGCTCGTGTTAGCTTTTTTGCTGTTTCAGGTTGTGGCCGGATTTGTGTTTGTGGGCCTGATGTTTATATCGGGTGAATTTACAGATACAAGCAACATCGCAGAACTGATGACAAGCCGTATTGATCTGCTGTTTATCGGGAATTCTGCAGGACAGATTCTGTTCATCGGTCTGGCCACGTTTATTGTAACAAGGCTCCATACAGCCGGCGAAGGAGTACGTGATTATCTTCGCCTCGGTTGGGGGCAAGACACATTAAAGTATATACTTTTTGGCGGCCTGCTGATATTGGTTGCACAGCCAATAGTAATCTATCTGGGCTTTCTGAACTCACTGCTTCCGGTGCCGGAGTTTTTTACTGACCTGCAAGTGGGTCAATACGAAATGATTCAGCAATTTTTAACAATGGAAGGCATTTTATTGTTTGGATTGATAAACGTAGCACTTGTGCCTGCCATTTGCGAAGAGGTACTCTTTCGCGGATATGTTTTACGATCATTCGAGAAAAGCTGGGGTATTATTGCAGCAATTGTAGTTTCAAGCATTGTATTTGGATTGTTTCACATACAGCTTGGGAATATCATACCACTGGCCACTTTGGGTGCCGTACTTGCACTGATGACCTGGCTTAGCGGATCTATCTGGCCGGCGGTAGTTGCACATTTTTTAAACAATGGTGCAGCTGTGGTAGCCGGGATAAACTTTCCCGAATTAATGTTTCAGGATATGACCGCGGAAGCCCTGCCACCGGTTTGGGTACTTTTGGTGAGTATCGTTTTGAGTGTTATACTGATTGTAACTATGTTTCGTCACTCAACCTATACTGAATAATCGCGTTTTTATGTTCCGAGGGTCAAAGCCAAATGAAATTAACAACTGGGTATGCGTGCTTGAAAAAGGCACGGAATACGAAGTTGAGCTGGCAAAAAGTTATCTTGCCAGCCTGAAGATCCCATCGAATATTCTGTCGAAAAGGGATTCATCCTACAGCCTGAATATCGGAGAAATGTCGATGGTTTATCTGTATGTACCGGCTGACTTCGAAAAAAAAGCCCGAAAAGCCCTGCAAGCCCTCAATGAACAGGAAGATATTGAGCCAACAGATGATGATAAAAACCCGGATAATTGAGTGAACTAAGTAAAAGAGTTCTGTTTGGTGTGCCTGCAGCAGCCTTTGTGCTGGTAATTACATGGTTTGGAGGGATGCCATTTGAAATCCTGATGGCTCTATTGGCTGGTTTTACACTCTGGGAAGTACACAGGATTGTAACTTCGGCCAACAGCCCCGATTATTTTCCACTCTCAATTCTTCTTGGATTTACATTTTGGATCTTCCCCGTTTTGCCGGAGAGTATTGTCTTGTCGGTTTCTTCTGTGCTGTTACTTGTAACCGTATGGGCAATCATCGATAAAAAGAGCGAAGCCTCCGGCCGATGGCTTAGCACACTTTTCACCGGAATCTACGCACCCTTTGGGTTTTTTATGATTGTACAAATCCGCAATCTGGGCATTGAGCTTGATGGATTCTGGCTTACACTTACGCTCTTTTTGATGATATGGGGTAATGATGTGTTCGCCTATTTTGGCGGCAAAACATTTGGAAAGCGGCCACTCGCCCCAAAAATCAGCCCCAAGAAAACCATCGAAGGGTTTCTTTTTGGGTTTTTAGGAGCAGCTGCCGGTTATTTAATTGTTTACTTTTTGGCAGATCCATTTCCGCTTACTATATGGCATCTGCCAGCTGCTGTAATCTTAATAAGTATTTTTGGTCCGCTGGGTGATATTGCTGCAAGTAAACTGAAAAGGCTTGCAGATGTGAAAGATTCATCGGCTCTTCTGCCCGGACATGGCGGGCTTTTCGACAGATTCGATTCCATGATCTTGTCTGCACCATTCATCTTTTTCTATTTTTACTTTTTGCTTTGATCAACAGGATTGATTTTCAATCCCTAAATGTTATACAGGCATGGATACCAAACAGATACTTATTACCGGCGGTACAGGATTTATTGGAAATTACCTCTCATCCGAACTGTTAAAACAGGGACATTTCTTAACGCTTGTTACGAGATCACCCGAAAAATATGCAGATCAGCAGGCAGAAAATCGTACATACATCGGGTGGGGAGATGATCTTGATGAAGCAATTCCACAATCAGATGTTATCATCAATCTTGTGGGGGAGAATCTTTTTGGCCAGCGCTGGAGCGAATCAGTAAAAAAACGGATCTACGATAGCCGTATTGAATCAACCAGAAAGCTTGCTGAAGGTATTCAAAAAGCGAAAAAACGTCCGGAGCTGTTTATCTCGGCATCGGCGGTTGGAATTTATGGTGATTCAGGAGATAAGGAGCTGGATGAAGCAAGCCCTGCCGGAGATGATTTTTTAGCCAACGTTTGCTCAGACTGGGAGAGTGAAGCTCTGAAAGCTCAGGATTACGGTGTTAGGGTTGCTATTCCAAGAATCGGTATTGTACTTGAAGAAGATGGAGGAGTAGTGGAGAAGATGCTGCTGCCTTTCAAAATGTTTGTGGGCGGGCCCATCGGAACTGGAAATCAGTATGTACCATGGATCCACATGAAAGATCTTTGTGATGCCATTCTTTACCCAATAGAAAACAGTGAGATGTCAGGCCCATTTAATGCTTGCGGACCAAATGCAGCTACCATGAACGAGCTCGCTAAAAAAATGGGGTCCGTGATGGGGAGGCCATCCATATTCAGGGTTCCGGAATTTGCGCTCAACATTGCACTTGGTGAGGCAGCTCAGCCTGTTCTGAGCAGCCTGAATGTAAAACCGAAAGTACTTGAAGTTTCCGGTTTTGAATTTATCTATAGTGACCTTGAAGAGGCACTTGCAGATATTCTATAGCCAGGAATGCTCTCTTAAGGACTCTCACGCCGGGTGAAATATACTGTCCAGCACTGCAGCCCATCTCTTGTCTGGGTAATAATCTCCTTATTGCCATCTCCAAAAAAGTCTGCAATCACAGGAAATCTCATTCCTGTTGAGGGCAGTTCTGCGTGTCTTTCTCCACTGAGAATATCCCACGCATAAAGTCTGCCAAAATCCGCAAGAGCGATGATATCTTCTCTGCTGTCACTGTTTATATCAGCAATAAATGGTGAAAAGTGTTCGGCAGCCGGTTGTCCGAGAGATTGCGTGAAATGCAGCTCACCGGTTGAATCGTATAAGAAAATGGATCCATTTGATGATTGCAGAAGTACAAACTCATCCCGGAACAGGCCATCATCACCGCGAAGCATTACCGATTGTGCAAGCGGTGTGGAATTCAGACTGCTGTTTGAAACCGCCAGGGATTGAACGTAGAGCGAGTCAGAGCGATGTGTGGTGGAGAATTCATCAGAAAAAAGAGCAGACGTACCAATACTGTACAAATTGCCGTCGTAACCTGAGGCTACAATATGGTTTCGAAATTTGGCGGGTGAGCCACTGATCTGGGTGGACAGGAACACAGGAAACCCGTTTCTTCTCTGCCCGTTTATATTCCAGGCATGCAGTGCATTTTCAGCAAAAACAAACAGTGACTGCTGCCCGGCTATCTCGCTGATCAACGGCCTGGACCGAACGGTGGAATTAGTGCTTTGCGGCCAGCCGTTTATTGCCTGCCCGCGGGCATTCAGGATGTGAACCCGGCGATCTGCGGTTGCGAGGATCATTTCAGACACACCGTTTCCGGTTATGTCCATCACAGTTAATGGTGTGGTAATGGCTTCACCAAGCTGTACGGGGAAATTTGGCAGAATCTCACCTTCGCGGTTCCAGGCATACACTTTGTCGCCCGCAGCCTGCATGATGATATTTTGGTTGTTGCCGTACCAATCGTAAACCACAGGTGAACCGATCGGTTCGTCCATCTCTGTATCAACTTGAAGAACAAGCGTTCCATCTGTTGCGAGAACGTAAACAAACCCGTCATCTGCAGAAAAAACCACTTCATTTCGGGAGCTGCCGGTTATGTCGGCAAGTACTGCTTTTCCGGTTATTTCTGCACCACCAATAGGAAATACCCACTGATCGCGGAATGGGCGCTCGGTTCGTTCCTGTTCGAAGTTGGTTAAGTTAATCCGAAGGGATTGTCCATCTTCACTGAGTTGCGTAGTTGCCACAAAACGGTCGAACTGCCCAAGCAGAGTGCCTATGTAATTTTGCGGGTAGAGCCATGGCTGAATAAACCTGCCAAACCGGGCGGCATCCACATAGGTAATTGAACTGAGTGAGGATGGGTACGACTGCCTGACTTTTTGGTAATCATCATCAAAAAACATCACTCTTCGTCGTTCGGCATCACCTCCAACACTTTCGGCAAGTCCGTTTCGCTGGGCGATGGCTGCAACTCTGTCGTACAGGGTTATGTAGAAATCTGTATTTGGATAGATCTCAGAACCAAAAAGCTTTCCAATAATTTCGCTGTTAATGAAATAGGTTTGATCGTTTCGGATGGCCAAACCTTCATCTGCAAGTTCATCAAATACAGCTTTCACCCTGGAGGAGTTTTGCAGGGTTCGTAAATAGAGATACTCACTTGTACTGGCCGGTCCTGAGTCTGCAAATGAAACAAAAGCAGCTTCATTTCCAAGATATTGCCTCAGATCCCGAATCAATGTTTGGTTTGCATTCAGGTAGTTATCGGTATCTGTTTCTGCTGCAAGCTGCTCCAGGTCGATGTTTATGGGTGATGATCTGAAAATGGAGAACGCCGCAGCATTAATGGGGATATATCTGTCGAGAGTAAATCCGGCTGGCTGAGATGAATAGAGCCTCACAAAGCTGGATTTCTCTGCATCAAGCTCTACTTCGCCGCTGAATTGCCAGCTCCACTCTTCCCCATTTGACTGCTGAAATTGGAAAGATGCTGCATTTGTGCCCTCAAATATATCGTACAAAAAAGGACGATAGGTAACCTGTGCAAATTGCCGTGTCAGCAAATCCATGGCAGGCATATTAAAAACTACAGAACCGGGTGTTACTTGATCTTGCGTTAGACTGACAGCATTTGCACGATTATTAACGGCCCTGATAATATTCTCAATGGCCATGCTCGATTCGGAAAAAACAGTATATGAGCCAAGCTCAACAATGAACAGTACACGATCGGAAAAGAATAGTTTCTCGATTGTTACTCCTGAGAAATCGTAATTCTTTTGCTCAAATTCCGGCTGATAGTTGCCGGTTAAATAATCAATCAACCCCGGTTTTTGTTGTGTTACCCAGGCAGGTTGCCAGTCGTTCGATGTGTCGGGGTAAAGAAACATGGCTTCCACCAAAAGTGATTCATCCGTACCGGCCTGAATATTCGAGACCAGCTGAAATGCAGAGGGGCTGATATCATCAAAAAGCGGAATGATGGGCGATGATAACATTTCATCGAGAGAGGTGCCGGCTTCGGGAACTATTACAAAAAGCGTGGAGCCGGGTACAAATTCAGACCAGTGATCAACCGTTGGTTTACCACATCCCCAAAAAAGAAGAACAAGAAGCAGAATGAATGAACTAATTGAACGTTTCGAATGATTGATTAACACTGAATATCGAATAATATGTTTGTTAGGGATTGGTTATAACCATAGCTTAATGATCCTTTACAGTTATGTTCCCAACTGTAAACCTGTCAAGGTAAAAACTTTTTGATAAATGAGTTTTCTTAATCCGCTTTTTTTATTTGCTCTCTTAACGGTTGCAGTACCTCTTTTGATATATTTGCTGAATATCAAGAAACCAAAGAGAATTCAATTCTCCACACTTGCCTTCTTTGAATCGCTCAAAACCACGGCTCTCAAACGGATCAAAATAAAACGGTGGCTGCTCCTGGCGGTTCGTGTTCTTGCAATTATTGCACTTGTAATTGCTGCTTCACGGCCATTTTTACCACCGGAATTTGGATGGGCGAGCAGCCAGGAACCAAAGGTGATTGGTGTTCTGATTGATAACAGCCCATCGATGGAACGTGTTGACCGAAACGGGCCATATTTTGAGCAGGCTGTAAACCTCGCAAGCGAACTGCTTTCACTTGCAGAAAATAACGACAGGGTTGTGGTGAATGTAACCAATGGAGAATCTCTGAACCTGCCGCCACTCACCAGGCAGGCGGCCGATCGCAGGCTTGCAGAGATCGAAATAGTAAATGCGGGTAATTTTCTTGCTGAACGGATTCGTACAATTCGAAATCAATTCGAATCAACCGGAATGAGCAACTCGGTACTCTACCTGATTTCTGATGCGCAGGAAAGCCAGTTTGCGGATCTTTTGGAGGAAGAGTTTGAGGAGTTCGGGAATCTTCGTGTGCAGATATTGAAAGTTGGGGATTCTCAAACAGTAAATGTTGGGTTTGAACGGGTATCTATTGAATTGGGGGGACTTGAAGAGGCCTCATCGGTACAGCTTCGTTCTGAATTGAGAAATTTCGGTGATGGTGATGCAAACAACATCTCACTCAGTCTGCTTATTGAGGAGGAGTTAATATCTCAGCAATCACTAAATATTGAACAGGGGGCAACGCGGGATGTGGTTTTTGATGTGCCCATCGGTGATAGCAGAAATATAGCGGCCGAACTTCTGATTGAAGGAGATGAACTCTCGTTCGACAACCGATATTATGCAGCAATCAGGCTTCCTGAAACGCGTGAAATTCTTGTTTTGAATGAACCGGGTGCATCACGAAGTATGCAGTCGTACCTCACCCCTTTGCTCGAGGCAGCAGCAGATGAATCAAACCGGTTTGAAATCCGCTTTGAAACAGCAGATGCCATTCAGGTTTCCGATATCTTCCAGTTCGATGCGGTTATTCTCGATGGCATCCGAAATATCCCGGATTTTTTAAGTCAGTCATTACTTGAGCATGTTCAGGCCGGAGCCGGACTTTTATTGCTGCCGGCAGCTGATGGAAGTGTAGCCAGTTACAATCGCCTGTTGAGTTTCAGCGGTTCGGGCAGTTACACAAATGTAACGGGCAGTTACGGGTCGTTCAGCCCGATCGACAGAATGGCTGCACCCACAGAAGGCCACCCCATTCTCGATATGATTTTCGACAAGCAGGAAGAGGAGGAGATCCGGCTGAATGTGCCTGAAATATTTTACTACTATGAAATTGATACCCGCGATCGTGGTGCTGATGTAACCATCCTCAGAACAACTACCGGCCGGCCACTCTTGAGTGAAGCTCGTGTTGGTAGCGGCAGGTTTATCTACTCCGCACTTGGAAGTGATCCGGGTTGGTCTAACTTCCCGATAAAACCATTCTTTGCCCCGTTGATGTATCGTACGATCGATTATCTTGTGCAGGGTGAGGGTGCTGTCATTCAATCCCATACACTTGGTGAAACATTTCGTGCCATGCCGGGTGCCGGATTCGATTCTGCAGAGCTAGAAATAGGCGGTGAAACTATATTGCCCGAAGTTCGGCAAACATTCCGCGGCAGTGAAATTATCTACCCGGCTGTTGAATGGACCCCCGGCTGGCTGCAGATACATTCCGGTGAAAACAGGCTGCTTTTTTCGGTTAATCAGCATGCAATGGAATCAGCGTTAAATGCGTTATCATCTACAGAACTTGAGGAATCCCTTGCCGGCAAATTTGAGCGCATAGCAGTATCAAGCGTGGCAGATGACAGATCCGGTTTTCTTGCCGAACTCGAAATGGCCTCTTTTGGCCGCGAAATTTGGTATTGGTTTGTTTTAATGGGTATCCTTTTGTTACTATTAGAATCATTAATCTCCCGACACTATAAAGCTGAAACTATTGAATGAGCTTTTCAACTGACATATACAGTTTATTCGTTTTGCTTCTGGCGCTGTTTACGTTAGGCTCAACGCTTCTTGCGGCATACACCGTGGCAAATGCGTTCAGGCTGAGAAATATTCGTATCAGCTGGAAGTCGGGTAAACTTGGCGGATATCCTCTCTTCTCCACACTGTTCCTCGCATTCTCCATTGCCGTTACAGTTTTGGTCTATATTAATCAGATTGATCAATACTACACTATAATGAGCTGTTATGTTTGGATGGGCACGGCATGGTTTGTATCGAGTTACTTTACGTCGAAAGCGTATATTACCGATCACGGCATCGTAAAAAATATTAACGACCCTTCGCAAACAATTGCATGGCATCAGATCAACGATTATGTAGAGAAACCCTCATCAAAAGGATCTGATTATGTGTTTATCTATCAGGAGCAGACTGAATCGATGCTTAGCAAACGCCTGATTCGCCTCGAACTTTTTGTGCCCGACAGAAAGACCGGGAAGTTCGATAAGATAGTAGCCCTGAAGATTGGCAAGATCATGACACCCGTTGCTGATTCATCATTCGATTTTAAAGCGTTCGAATAAGATTATTTTCAATTTTACCACACTCTAATTTGTTAGAAGATTTAAGAAAACCCTCACTTGAGAAAGAACGAGCAGTACTTATCGGGCTATTTGGTCCCGATGTGCCCAGGGGGCTTGCGGAAGAGTATATCGATGAATTGATGCTCTTGAGCGATACGGCAGGTGCCAAAACAGTAGAAAAAATATTACAGAATCGTCCACACCCCGATCCTACAACATTTGTTGGAAAAGGAAAGCTTAATGAGCTGAAGCAGGTTGTGGCAGAGAAAAATGCAGACATACTCATTTTCGATGATGATCTCTCCTCCACACAAATTCGAAATATCGAGAAGGTAACCAAAGTAAAAGTGCTCGATCGCAGCGGTTTAATTCTCGACATTTTTGCATCACGAGCAAAAACAGCCGCTGCAAAAACGCAGGTTGAGCTGGCTCAGCTTCAATATCTCTTACCACGCCTCACCAGATTCTGGACTCACCTCTCCCGCCAAAAAGGTGGAATTGGAACAAAAGGGCCCGGAGAAACACAGATTGAGACCGACCGCCGTTTAATCGGGAAACGAATTTCTACACTTAAAGAGAAGCTCGAAAAACTCGATAAGCAGCGCACCACACAGCGCAAAGGTCGCGAAAGCAATGTACGTGTGGCACTTGTTGGTTATACCAATGCCGGTAAATCAACTTTGATGAATGCCCTGGTTGAAGCAGATCTGTTTGCTGAGGACAGACTCTTTGCAACACTCGATTCTACTGTTCGCCGGTTTGAGATGGAAAATCACGAAGTACTACTATCCGATACGGTTGGATTCATCAGAAAGCTTCCGCATCATTTGATTGAGAGTTTTAAATCCACGCTTGATGAAGTTCGGGATGCCGATATTCTCCTGCATGTTGTGGATGCATCAAGTAACATGATTGATGAGTATATTACCATAGTAAAAGAGACACTCGAAGAGCTGAATATCAAAGGGTACAAGACAATTTTGGTTCTCAATAAAGTAGATAAACTGAAGCCTGAAGAAGTTGTTGAGCGGCAAAAGGAGTATCCCGGCGCACTTTTTGTTTCAGCTGCTCGCGGAATCGGGCTAACTAAGCTCGAAGAACGCCTCGAAAAACTTATTGAAGAAGATTATGTTACTTTTTCTTACAATGTACCGTTGTCTCATTATAAAGCGGTGGCATTTCTCCATGAAGCGGCAAATGTAACCAGCGAAAAATTTGAAGGTAACTTTGTGCTGATTGAAGGCAGTGTGGCAAAAGCCGATCAAAAACGTTTTGAGGCGATACTTTCAGAAATTAATCCGATAGAACAGGTGTAATGTGTTAGCCAGGAATCTATTAAATACCGATTTTAAACCACTGCGGCCCGATAGTCCCGTTTCCATGGCACTTGCCAAGATGGATGCCTGGCAATCTTCGAGCATTCCGGTTGTGGAGAGTGTAACAAATACATGTGTTGGCCATATTCTGTTTGATGATATTGCCGAATTTGCGGATGAAAGCACCCCGATCTCGGAAACTGAACTCAGAAACCCCATTTATGTAAACGAAAATCAGCACATTTTCGAAATTGCACGGCTCATGCTTCAGCACGAGGTGAGATTAATTTCCGTGGTGGATGATACGGGTGGCTACATCGGCATCATTGAAATAAAGCAGGTTCTTGAGGCTCTCTCAACCATGCTCAATATTGGAACAGCCGGTTCTGTGATCACCATTCAGATGTTTAAAGCAGATTTTACTCTTGCCGAGCTGGTTCACCTCATAGAAACTGAAGGTGCCAAAATTCTGGGCCTGACAGTAGAACAGCCCGACATGGATGATTCCGTGATTCGAATCTCTATTAAATTAAGCCTTAAAGACACATCTGCCATTGTCTCTTCACTACAACGCCACGGCTATCTAACCACTACAGAAAACAGAAACGATATCTACCAGATGGATATGACATCAAGAGCAGATGAACTGATGCGTTATCTCGATCTGTAAAATCCTGAAATTGAAAAGGTTTTTCGGGAACAATAATGCGTGAGTTGATATATTTGATAGGATGTTTTCACCATCATTTACACAGACCGAATGATTCATGAGCCGTAATTTCTCTTATTTTTTTATCGTAGTTTTTACCCTGTTCTACTCTGATGTCTTTGCTCAATCTCATCAGGATTCATACAGCAGAAGCTTTCAGGCCGGGCTTGATCTCTTTGAACGAGGGCTGTATGCCGAAGCTCTGCCGTTTTTTAAAAGTGCAAAAGAGAGTAGTGAAAACGAAATTAACAGAGAAACGGCCGATTTTTACAAAGTTCGGGCCTACACTCAAATTGATTCATCAGGCACCGACATTCATGTAGACCGTTTTGTACAGGCGTATCCCGGAAGTAACAGGGTGGCTGTTTTGCTTCGGGAAGTTGCAGAACAACACCTCGATCGAGGTGAGTATGCACACGCTATTCGCAGAATGGATCAGGCGCTGAACTTTCCGCAATCCTACATGGAACGTGCAGAACTCTACTATAACCTGGGAGAAATAGCTGCCGAAAACGGTGATTATGAACTCGCGCGGGGATATTTCCTGAGCCTGTCTGATGAGCACAGAAGAAGTATTTGGTCGCCGGCTGCTCTATACTCTCGAGGCCGCCTCTACCTTGAAGAGGAACGATTCACAGAATCTGCAGATGCATTTGAGCTTTTAAGAGAACGCCACCCAAATACCGCAATGGCGCGCCGTATTGGTACGGCTTTGGGGGAATCGTATTATCAGCAGCGAAAGTATCAAGAGGCAATTCAGGCATTTCGGGATGCGGTGCCTTATCTGGACGAAGAGAACCGAACCAAGGCTTATTATCTGATTGCTGAGAGTTACAATGCATTAAATGCGTATTCAGATGCAACCCGATACTATCGGGAATTTTTAAGACGGGTTGATGATCCGCATGAAGCAAGAATTGCACACTACGGGTTGGGCTGGGTTTTTCATAAGCAGGATATTTTTCACTGGGCAGCCCGTTCATTTGAAGAAGCTTCATCTGGGGATGATGACATTGCACGCCGTGCGCTGTACTATGTGGCAGTAAATGAAAAACTTGCCGGACGATTAAATGTGGCACTCAACAGGTTCAGGGAATTTGGAGATCGGTTTGGCGAAGGAGTTTTTTATGAGCAGGCTTATTTCGAATGGGCTGTTACAGCACTTGAAGCCGGCCAGTACAACGAGGCTATTGAAGTACTGCTGCCGCTGGCGAGAAATTATGAACGGCTCGAAAATCCGGGGCAAATCCTCACATTTCTGGGAGAAGCTTACTACGCCAATAGTGAATATACACGCGCTATTGAAGCATTTGATCTTGCCAGTCAGGTAGATCAGCTCGATCCAGCTTTGAAACGGCAGGCAAGGTTTCAGAGAGCCTGGGTAATGTATTTTAACCAGGCATATGCACAATCTCAGCCTGATTTTGAAAGTGTTTACAATGAAGCTCCCGAATCAGAACTGGGGCAGGAAGCACTTTTCTGGAGTGCAGATGCAAATTATCAGATTGGTGAGTATGGGCGGGCTGCCGAGCAGTTCGGGAGGTTTATCCGCAATTACCCAAACCACGAAATGATTGGCGCTGCAAAATACAGCCTTGGCTGGTCGTACTTTATGATGGGTGATTTCGAAAACGCAACCGGACCACTGATCGATTTTTTGAATAATTATGAGCCACCAACAATTGCACTCTTTCCTTATGACACGGACACCCGACTGAGAATTGGCGACGCATTTTTTGCACAGGGTAAATATCGGGAAGCGATGGAGTATTATAATGCAACAATCGGGGCAGACCCGGGAGGCGATTACGCAATGTATCAGGTTGCAAACAGCCACTACAGAATGAACCGTAATTTTGAGGCTGTAACGCAGTTCAGAAGGTTGCTTCGGATCTACCCGTTCAGCCGGTTGCGTGAACAAGCCCAGTACAACATCGCCTACATCTACCTGAATACCGGTAACTATGATCAGGCCATTGAAGAATTTGAAACGGTTATCAGGCGTTTTCCCGGAACCGAGTGGGCTGCCCGTTCGCAGTATAACATTGGTGACTCATATTACAACGCAGGCCGGTTTGATGAAGCCATTGCAGCGTATAACAGAGTTCTTGAAGAGTATCCCCGCAGCCAGTATATCATCGAAGCGATAGACGGAATTCAATTTGCCCAGCTTTCAGCCGGTGGATCTGATACAAGTACAGACATTTTAGAAGATTTTCTTGCCGATAATCCCACTTCCACCACCGCTGATCGGCTTCGTTTCCGTCAGGCAGAAAATGTGTTTCAGTCAGGTGATTATGATGGTGCTGTAAGAGAATTCAGGCAGTATCTGCGCATCACAAACAACCGGAATTTAATGCCTGAAGCATATTACAATATGGCAGATGCTTACCAAAGATTAGGGCGTAAGCAGGAAGCTGCAGAAACGTATGAAACACTGCTCAACGATTTTCCTGAATCGGAACGTGCAGCAACATCACTTGCAGAGCTTGCACGCATCCAGCTTGAACTCGGTAACTATAACGAATCGATCAGCCGGTTTGAGCAGCTTGCAGAAAAAGATTCGCGCTATGAGCAGGAAGCATTTCTCGGAATTGGAAATGCCAATCTTGCACAGCAAAATAACAGCAATGCCCGGCAATACTTTGAAAGGGTTCTCTCGATCAATCCCGATAACGATGCGGCAAAAAATGGCCTTGGTAAAGTGCTCCTCAGAGATGGCCGGGTAGATGAAGCCAGAAGATTTTTTGTAAATGTAGCTGAGAATAACTCCACAGAAATTGGTGCAGAGGCACAGATGATGATTGGCGAAAGCTATCTTGTCGAAGGTGATCGCGATTCTGCACTTGAGGCTTTCTCAAGGGTGCGTGTACTTTTTGAAGCCTATTCAGACTGGGTTGCTGAAGCTCAATATAAAACAGCAGAAGTGTACATTCGTCAGGGACGCCGTGGTGATGCCATTTCTCTGCTGAACGCCATTATAGACTCCTACCCTGATACTGAAGGCGCCAGAAAAGCCCGCAGATTACTTCAAAGCAATTGATATAGATGACTGAAAATGTAGAACCGGTTAAAACCCTGAAAGGTAAACTGGTACCTCCGCCCGATAAATCGATCTCACACAGATCGGCTCTTTTTGCAGCCATTTCAAATGAAAAGAGTGTGATAAAAAATTATTCACAGGCTGCTGATCCTCAAAGCACACTGGCCTGCCTTAAACAGCTTGGTGTTGAAATTCATCAGCAAGGTACAGAAGTAACCATTTATGGTGTGGACAGAGATGGATTATTAAAACCGGAGGCTCCATTGGATTGTGGAAATTCAGGGACTACCATGCGTCTTCTTGCAGGAATTGCAGCCGGAGCCGGAGTAGATTGCAGTATGATTGGAGACGCATCACTTTCAGCCAGAACAATGAAGCGTATTATTGCGCCATTGACTGAAATGGGGTGCAATATATCTGGCCGGGATGGAGCGTTTGCCCCTCTGAAAATCGGGCCACACCGGGGAATTCGCGGTATGAGATATCCGCTGCCTATTGCAAGTGCGCAGTTAAAATCGGCCGTTCTTTTAACGGGGCTCTTTGGTGAGGAGCCAACGGAGATTGTAGAAATTGTACTCAGTAGAGATCATACAGAACGCCTGCTCGAATTGAAATCAGAGCCGTTTGGAACGGGTAAAATTATCCGAAGCAGCAGGGGTGATCTGCTTCCGGCTCAAAATTACACAGTACCGGGCGATTTTTCTGCCGCTGCATTCTGGCTTGTTGCAGGCAGTATACACGATGGGGCTGAAATTGAACTTGAAGGCACAGGTTTGAACCCAAGCCGGATTGCTGCACTTGAGGTTCTCAATCAAATGGGTGCAAATATCGCTGTCGAAAATCCACGATCAGAAGGAAAAGAGCCGGTTGCCGACTTAAAGATTAAACCTGCTGACTTAAAAGCAATCGATCTAGATCCGTCACTTGTACCCAACTGCATTGATGAACTCCCCGTGCTGATGGTTGCCATGTGTTTTGCTGATGGTACCTCAACCATTACCGGAGCAGAAGAGCTGCGGCATAAAGAGACCGACAGGCTTTCCGCAATGGCAGAAATTTTAAACCGTGCAGGTGCATCAATAGAAGAGAAAGATGATGGTATGCTGATTCACGGTAATCCCGCATTTACGCCGAAACCGGCAACATTCCCAACCTGGCACGACCACAGAATGGCAATGGCAGCAGCTGTTCTCGCAACGCGTTCTGATGGCACATCTCAAATAGAAGATGCAGAGTGTACTGCCATATCCTATCCTGAATTCTGGACACATCTGAACCAAATTAGCAGGTAGATCCGCAAAACTGGCATCAGTTCACAATTCTGAAATTTATCTATGTCAATACGTCAGTGAAGGGGTGAGCTGCAGATAGTTGGCACTGAGGTTGCTCTATAGAAGTAAAAATTAAATGAACTATGAGCAATTTCACAATCGACATCGAAAAACAGTTATCAAAACTCGGCAAAGATATACAGCAGTTTGTTGAAAAAATTGCGCCGGCAGAAACAGCGAACGGGCATTTTAGTCCCGACTGCGACATTACAGAGAGCAGCTCAACGTTTTCTGTGATGATGGATCTTCCCGGTATGAAGAAAAAGCAGATTAAAATTGAGCTTAAAGACAGAGTGATGACTGTGAGCGGTGAACGTGAACTCTATTTGGAGGATGGCGAAAAGAGGAAAAAAGCTGAACGAAAATTTGGCTCTTTTTCCCGTTCATTTGCCATTCCGCAAAGTGCAGATGAATCGAGCATAAGTGCAACATTCAGCAACGGAGTGCTACATATCTCATTAAATAAAACGGGTGAAGAGGATGAAGAATCCTCAAAATCGATCCCGATTTCATAAGACATTAAAGAATATAATTAACGACAAAAATAACGTTCAAAGGAAACAATTATGGGTAAAATAATAGGAATTGACTTAGGTACCACAAACTCCTGTGTGGCAGTAATGGAGGGAAATGAACCTGTAGTCATTCAGAATTCAGAAGGCGGCAGAACAACACCATCTGTAGTAGCATTCTCGAAAGACGGAGAGCGGCTTGTTGGCGCACCTGCCAAACGACAGGCTATCACAAATCCGGAAAAAACCATTTCATCCATCAAGCGATTTATGGGCCGGATGTTTAACGAGGTTAAAGAGGAGACCAGCCAGGTATCATACAATGTTGTAAAATCAACAGATGATGGCACTGCCCGTGTAAAAATTGACGATCGCAACTACGCACCGCAGGAAATTTCTGCCATGGTTCTGCAAAAAATGAAGCAGACAGCAGAAGAGTATCTCGGTGAAAAAGTTACAGAAGCTGTAATTACCGTACCGGCTTATTTTAATGATGCACAGCGTAAAGCCACTCAGGAAGCAGGTAAAATTGCCGGTCTTGATGTGAAACGAATTATTAACGAACCAACAGCGGCTTCACTGGCTTACGGCCTTGATAAAAAAGATAAAGAGCAGACTATTATCGTTTATGATCTTGGTGGTGGAACGTTCGACGTATCCGTTCTGGAACTTGGTGATGGCGTTTTTGAAGTAAAATCAACCAGTGGTGATACCCACCTTGGTGGTGACGATTTTGACCAAAGGCTCATCAACTTCCTTGCAGATGAATTCAAAAGAGATGAAGGAATTGACCTGCGAAAGGATGCAATGGCTATGCAGCGATTGAAAGATGCAGCTGAGAAGGCAAAAATTGAGCTCTCAAGTTCACAAAAAACAAATGTGAATCTGCCATTCATTACTGCGACAGACAGCGGACCAAAGCACCTAAATATCGATGTTACCCGAGCCAAGTTTGAGCAACTGGTTGATGATCTTGTGAAGAGAACCATCACCCCGTGCGAAAAAGCACTCAAAGATGCAGGCCTTGGAAAAGATGGCATTGACGAGGTAATCCTTGTTGGTGGTTCAACACGAATTCCAAAAATTCAGGAAGTTGTTAAAGAGTTCTTCGGAAAAGAGCCCAGCAAAGGTGTAAACCCCGATGAAGTGGTAGCCGTTGGAGCTGCAATTCAGGGTGGAGTTATGACCGGAGATGTGGATGATGTGGTACTCCTCGATGTTACTCCGCTTACCCTTGGTATTGAAACCCTTGGTGGCGTGATGACAAAACTGATTGAGGGTAATACAACGATACCAACTCAAAAAGTTGAAACATTCTCAACCGCAGCCGACAGCCAGAGCAGTGTGGAGATTCACATTCTGCAGGGTGAGCGCGCGCAGGCAAGAGATAACAGAACGCTTGGCCGGTTTCACCTTGATGGTATTCCACCGGCACCAAGAGGCGTGCCTCAGATTGAAGTAAAATTCGATATTGATGCAAACGGTGTGCTCAATGTAAGTGCTAAAGACAAAGGGACCGGCAAAGAGCAGAGTATTCGAATTGAGTCTTCATCCGGCTTGAGTGATGAGGAGATCAACAAAATGAAGAAAGCTGCCGAAGAGCACGCTGAAGAGGACAAGAAAATCCGTGAGAAAATCGAAACCCTTAATAAGGCTGATTCTCTCATCTTTTCAACAAGAAAACAGCTTGAAGAGCACAAAGATAAAATCTCGGAAGGGAACATCACCAAGATTGAAGAAGCCCTTACCAAGCTTGAAGAGCTCCACAAAGCTGAAAATGTAGAAGGTATCGATCCGGCCATTGAAGAGCTGAACCAGGCCTGGGCTGCTGCATCGCAGGAGATTTACCAGGCTGCTGAAGCAGAACAACAAGCTGGCGGCGAAACTGCCGATGCTGGTGAAGCATCAGCAAGTAGTGAAGGCAACGATGCCGTGGATGCCGACTTTGAAGTTGTTGAGGATGAAGAAGATGATAAAAAGTAGATAGTCATCCGCTTCCAAAATTTGAAAGCCTTTCTCCGTAAACCGGGGAAAGGCTTTTTTTATTGCCGCAAATTAAGCAGGTACTTCAGGTTGGAGTTTTCGTCCATAACAGGTTTAATATTTCCTGAAGGTGAAGTAAACAGTGTGGTTACTCCCGGGCCATGTCCGGCAACTGTACTGATTCCGTGAGACACCACGCCGATGGTCCATGCCCCTTCTCTGTAAATTCTGCCATGGGCATTATCGGCATCCCGAATGGCTACAATGTCGCCGAGGCGCAGAGAATTGAGGTTATAGCGTTCATTCACGCCTTCATCAAACATCTGGATATCGTAATCACCGGAGTGCACACTATTGCGGCCAAGACCCGACCCCATGATTTTTGCTGGAATAATGTGGGTAACCGGAACCACAAGCTTTCCATCCGCATTGACACCCATTCCGTTTTCCGTGAATGCATCAAGCAGGGTTGGTGATACATTTCGAATGTAAAGATCTTCGATATTTTGTGTTTCCATACCAAGCCCCACCACTCTGATCTGCATGCGGTCGCCGATGTTTAGTACGTCGTACACTTCATCATCAAACTCAACCATCACATTTTCGATGCCACCATGTTTGCCGATTACCTTGCCGGTTTTACCCTTTGCATCTCCTGAGATAATTCTGACGGAGTTACCAATTTGAGCAAGAATATTGAGTGCCCGCTGGTCATCTCCGTTATTCGTTATGCTTACGGAAGGTTCAACGTGATCACCAGCCATATGCACCGCTGAATCTCCAACACGGAAATTATAGGTAATACTTCCGGTGCCGGGCAAGGCTCTTGCAGTTCCTTCCGGTGATATCCGGTAAGTGGCTGGTGTGATAAACGGTTCGCGGACAAACCCCGTAACGGCCATCTCCACAAGTTGATCCCGGTTTACTTCCAGTGGTGTAAGCCCCGAATCTGTTTGATGGTTGCTGAGCAGGCTATCTGCTCCGGTAAAAGAAAAAAATAACAGTAGCAGGAGAGTAGAAAACATAACGTTGTTAGTGTTTTTTGTGAATAATTTTTTGAGACTGTGCATATGATAGCAAAACAAGGAAAATTTTAAAAAAACCACGATCCAGATACCCCGGAAAACCTTTTTGAGTGGTTCTGACAAATAAAGATTATATTTGAGCCCCCATTTTAAACAACTCTTCAGTATTGAGCTTCGAAACAATCAAAACAGACTTTCTTATTGCAGGAAGCGGACTTGCGGGTTTATACGCGGCACTCCATGCATCGCAATATGGTTCGGTAATCCTTGTAACTAAATCGGGCCTTACTCTGAGCAGCAGCCACTGGGCACAGGGCGGAATAGCAGCTGTGATTGATGCTGATGATAGTTTTGAAAAACATATTTCCGATACACTACAAGCCGGCAGGGGATATTGTAACTCCAAGGCTGTAAAAATTCTTGTGCAGGAGGGTGCAGAGAGAGTTCAAGAGCTGATTAAATCGGGTATCCCGTTTGACAGAGTGGAGAATTCACTGCAATTAGGTCTCGAAGGGGGGCATTCGTCGCGCAGAATTGTGCATGCGGGCGGTGCATCAACGGGAAGGGTATTGGTTGAGTTTTTAATTGAGGAGATCAAAAAAAATGACCGGATCCGGATTTTCGAACACGCCTGTATCTATACGCTTTTAAGTAACGACAATCGCTGCCATGGTGCCATGATGAAACTTTACCGGCAGAATAAAACAGTACAGGTTTTAAGTAAAGCAGTAATATTGGCAACCGGTGGCTATTCAGGGCTTTTTCAGCGCACTACAAATCCTTACACATCATCGGGAGATGGCTTGTGGCTTGCCTACAATGCAGGTGCGGTATTAAGAGACCTGGAGTTTGTGCAGTTTCACCCGACGGCTTTTTATAGCCGCAGCCAGGTATTTTTGATCAGCGAGGCGTTGAGAGGCGAAGGGGCGCGCTTGTATAACGCAGCCGGTGAACGGTTTATGCTGAAATACCCGGAGGCAGAACTTTCGCCAAGAGATGTTGTTTCTGCCGAGATTTTAAATCAGATCAAAAAACAGGATAAACCATATGTTTACCTTGATGTTACTCACCTTTCTGTGGATGAAGTCAGGCAGAAATTTCCTGAGATCATCAGCCGGATTGAACACTGTGGAATTGACATTAGCAATCAGGGGATCCCGGTAGCACCGGCAGCACATTACTGCATTGGTGGGGTGGAAACCGGTTTGCACGGGGAAACGTCCACAGAGGGTTTGTTTGCGTGTGGTGAAGTTGCCGTAACGGGTGTACACGGCGCCAATCGTCTTGCCAGTAATTCGCTGCTTGAATGCCTGGTTTTCAGCAAGAGAGCGGTTGATTATGCGAGCGAAAATTTAAATATAAAGTGGCAGGTGCCTGTGCCTCAAAACGAGCTCTCAATCTCGGAAGATCTGAAACAGCCATTTTTACTGCAAAAGCAGGTTGTTAGCAAAATGTTGAACCGGTATGCCGGAATCGAGCGCTCCGGTGAGGAGCTGCAGGTAGCCATTCATAAATTACACAGTGAGCTGAAATCACCTCTATACAGACAGGGGAATGAGTATTTTTTCATCAGAATGAGAGAAATGCTGCGAATTACCGAGATGATTTTTGAAGCAGCTCTGCACCGAAATGAAAGTATTGGTGTGCACAAGCGAACAGATTATCCTGAGAAAAACCAGTTCATGCAAACCATTCGTTTTCACAAGTCTGATTCAGAAAAATTAAAAATCTCAAATAGTGATGTATCCTGATGCTACGGAAGCAAGAAACTGAATCGGCAATGCAAGAAATCATTACCCGGGCCCTGGAAGAAGATATTGGGCCGGGAGACGTAACCACCGAAGCTGTAATTGATGAAGAAAAACAAGCTAAAGCTGTTTGGATTGCAAAACAGGACGGCGTGATATCCGGCCTGTATATTGCAGAACAGGTGTTCAGACGGCTCGATGTGGGTTTGATGTGGACACCGCTGTTTGGTGAGGGTGAGCGCGCAAAATCCGGAGATGTATTGGTGAGATTTTCCGGCAGGGCCAGGGCCTTGCTTACGGCTGAACGGACAGCCCTGAATATTGTACAGCGGATGTCGGGCATTGCCACGATGACAGCAGCAATGGCAGAATTGATTGAGGGCAGTGGAGCCACCATTTTGGATACACGTAAAACCGCACCCGGATTGAGGGAATTTGATAAACTGGCAGTAAAAGCGGGGGGCGGATCAAATCATCGATTGGGGTTGTACGACATGGCCATGATCAAAGAAAACCACATTCGGGCGGCTGGATCTATTGCCGAGGCCGTTAGAAAAATCAGAAAACAGCACACTTCCATCAAAATAGAAGTAGAAACCACCAACCTGAACGAAGTAGATGAAGCTTTGAGGGCAGGGGCCGATATCATCATGCTCGATAATATGGATCTTGAAACCATGCGCAAGGCGGTAGAGCGGATAGGAGGAAAAGCCAAAACAGAGGCATCCGGAAATATTACAAACAGTCGGATCAAACAAGTGGCAGAAACCGGTGTCGATTTTATTTCATCTGGTGCACTTACCCATTCGGTTCAGGCGTTCGATATCAGTCAGCAGATTACAGATATTTTTTAATTCGTGAGACCAATTTAATTCAAACAAAATAATCAGATACCTATGTACAACCAGGCCACCAAAGAGTTGGTAAACCAAATTGATGCCCTGAAAAAAGAGAAAAATGCCGTGATCCTCGCGCACAACTACCAGATTGGAGAAGTGCAGGACATTGCTGATTTTGTAGGTGATTCTCTTGAACTATCTCGCAAAGCAGCAACAACCGATGCAGAGGTGATTGTGTTTTGCGGCGTTCATTTTATGGCAGAAACGGCCTCTATTATCTCTCCGGATAAAAAAGTGTTGATACCCGACCTTGAAGCAGGTTGTTCGCTGGCCGACAGTATCACCGCAGAACAGCTTCGCGAATGGAAGGCTGCCCATCCGGGTGCAGTGGTGGTGGCCTATGTGAATACAACAGCTGAAGTGAAATCGGAGTGTGATTACTGCTGTACATCCTCCAATGCGGTGGGTATTGTTGAAGCGATCCCCGAGGATAAAGAGATCCTCTTTTTGCCGGATCAGTTTCTCGGGGCCTATGTGGAAATGATGACCGGCCGGGAGCTTCACATCTGGAAGGGTGCATGCCACGTACACGAGAATATTGGTGAGATCAATCTCGCAGAAAAACAGAAAGAATTTCCCGATGCCGAATTTTTGATACACCCGGAATGTGGCTGTTCAACATCGTGTATGATGAAATCAGCCATGTATTTCGATTGTAAGGACGGCCATGTTTACAGTACCAGTGGTATGCTGAGCCGGGCACGAGAATCAGAGGCAGAAACGTTTGTAGTAGCAACAGAAACAGGTATTCTGCACAGAATGGAAAAAGAAAATCCCGGTAAAAAATTCTACGCTGCCAACGAAGATTCAGTGTGTGACTACATGAAAATGATTAACCTCGAAAATGTTCGGGATGCGTTGCTCTACGACCAGTTTGAGGTGAAAGTGCCCGAAGATCTTGCGAAAAAAGCGTGGCTGCCGATTGAGAGAATGCTTCAAATTTCCTGATTGAGCAAAATCAAACAAAAAATCTGCATGAAAGTTTTAGGAATAGAAACTTCTTGTGATGAAACCGCAGCATCGGTTATTGCTGATGGAACCATCCGTTCGAATGTGATTGCATCGCAGGCGGTGCACGAAACGTTTGGTGGCGTGGTACCTGAACTCGCTTCGCGGGCACATCACAAAACGATTTGGCAAACCGTTAGCCAGGCTCTTGATGAAGCATCCGTAACAGCAGATGATGTTGATGCAATTGCTGTAACCCGGGGCCCCGGACTGATGGGATCTCTGCTTGTCGGGCTGAGTTTTGCCAAAGGGCTTTCGATCTCTTTTGACAAACCGCTGATCGGTGTTAATCATATCGACGCGCACATGTACGCGAATTTTATCGAGCATGAGGAGGTGTATCCATTTGTGGCACTGATTGTATCCGGTGGCCATACGAGACTTGTCTATTCTGATAAACTATTTTCCCACAAATTATTGGGAGATACACGTGATGATGCTGCCGGTGAAGCGTTCGATAAAATCGGTAAAATTCTTGGGTTGCCATATCCGGCAGGCCCGGAGGTTGATAAGAGATCGAAAAATGGAAATCCGGATTTTCATGATTTTCCACGATCGATGATTAAAAAGGGGCTCGACTTTAGTTTTTCCGGGCTAAAAACCAGTGTTCTTTACTATGCACAAGAGATGGGAGAGGAGTTTGTACAGAAGAATCTGGATGATATTTGTGCGAGTGTGTCAGCCGCGATTACTGATGTACTCACAGCAAAACTCAGGCGAGCCGTTCAGCAGACAGGCGTAAAAAATGTGATGCTTGCCGGTGGTGTATCAGCCAATTCCATGCTGAGAAGCAAAATGGAAGACTTATCAAAAAAAATGAATCTTCATTTGATGATACCTTCCATTCAGTATTGTACTGATAATGCAGCAATGATTGCAAAAACAGGCCAGCTTAAAGCACGCGAGGGCTTATTCGATTCTCTTGAAATTAAACCATTTGCACGTTTAGACTTCCTGAAAGAAAGCAGTTAATTGCCTGTTTTTTGTGGAAACCATCTTGGATCTGAAAAAAATCAACATAGTAAAATTTCTTTTTTTAATATTCTGAAAGATGAACTTCGTTGAAGAATACGGAGTTACAAATAGTACAGAGTTTTATTACCCTAACTGATTATGGCAAAAGTAGATACAGATTTTAGCACCCGGATTGATCAATTTGGTCTGGATGCAAAACAGAGAAGTTCGCTGGCTTCCCTAATTAAGCTATGTCATAATCATCTGGACTCCACGGATGAAGAGATGATAACACGCGCATTTAAACTGTGCTGTAAATCTCATGAAAATGTAACCCGGGCATCGGGTGAGCCCTATTATGAGCATCCGTTAGAAGTAGCCAAAATAATGGCAGAAGAGTTCAATATCGATGATGTTTCTGTTGCTGCTGCTCTTTTGCATGATACCGTTGAAGATACTCCCGTTACGCTGGATCAGATTGATGAACTGTTTGGCCCGGCGGTAAAACATATTATTGACGGGCTTACCAAAATATCCGGTGTTTTTGAAAACCGTGATACCAAGCAGGCAGAAACATTTATGAAGCTCTTGCTCTCCATGGCAGAAGATATCCGTGTGGTACTGATAAAGTTTGCAGACCGGGTTCATAATATGCGAACCATCAAACATCTGCCAAAACAAAAACAGCTCAATAAAGCTACAGAAACAATGGAGCTGTACGCTCCGCTTGCGCACAGATTCGGGCTTTTTCGGATCAAAAATGAGCTTGAAGATCTCTGTTTTAAGGTGATTGACCCAAATTCCTACAAGTTTATCGGCCGTAAACTTCGGGAAAAAAAAGAAGCCAGAGAGCAGTTTATCGATGAATTTATGGATCCGATAAAAGAGGAGCTCTCAAACCAAAAATTTCGTTTCGAAATTAAAGGCCGGCCAAAACACATCTACTCCATCTACCGGAAAATGCAGATGCAGCAGAAGCCTTTCGAAGAAATTTATGATCTGTTTGCAATCCGCATTATTCTTGAAGATCCGCACACAAAAGAAGATTGCTGGAGAGTTTATTCTGTAATTACGGATTGGTACACACCTATACCAAAGCGGTTCAGGGATTTTATCTCGGTACCAAAAGCGAACGGTTATCAATCGCTGCACACCACGGTGATCACCAAAAAAGGGCGCAAGGTAGAGGTACAGATTCGCACACGAAAAATGGATAACATTGCAGAACAGGGGCTTGCCGCTCACTGGAAATACAAAGAAGGAAACAGCAGCGGCAACAAAGAACTCGACAAATTTGTGCACTGGGTGCGTGATGTGCTTGATGCTCCCCGGCCGGATGCCGCTACAGAATTTGTAAAAGATTTTCAGCTGAACCTTTATCAGGATGAAATCTATGTATTTACTCCCAATGGTGAGCTGAAAACGCTGCCCAATGGTGCCTCCTGTATCGACTTTGCGTTTGAGATTCACAGTGAAATTGGTGAACGGGCTATTGCTGCCAAAGTAAATGGTAAAATGGTGCCGCTTCGGCAGAAGCTAAAATCGGGCGATCAGGTTGAGATAGTTACCGGTAATAAAGTGAACCTGAATCCCGACTGGATGGGTGATGTGGTTACTCATAAAGCCAAAGCAAGGCTTCGGCAGTTTACCAAGCAAAAAGAGAGAAGAGTTGCCAACGAAGGCCGCGACATTTGGGAGAAGAGAGCCGCCAAAGGGAAAGTTGAAATTACCGACCAGGAGCTCACCAAAGTTGCAAAACGGTTTAAGTTTAATGACACACAAGAGATGTTCTATGAAATTGGAACAGGTGCTTTTGAAGTGAACGAGCTTTTTAAGGTTGTTAAACAACTGAAAAGCAAAGGGCGGCTCGACAAAGATGATGAGGATGAGTTTAAGAAAGATCAGGGTGCCACGATTCCGGAGGAGTATTATAAATCGGCACGTTCTGTTGGTGATGGCAATGCTCTGCTTGTAGAGGGCGAACTGGATCATGTAAAATATTCGTACGCCAACTGCTGCAATCCTATTCCGGGCGATAATGTGGTTGGTTTCTTAAGCCGAAATGGTGATGTGAAAATTCACCGCTCAAACTGTAAAAATGCTCACCATCTCATTAAAACAGACAGCGAGAGAATTATTGACATTTCATGGGCGAGAAATATTGAAAACCAGTTTTTGGGTGCGATTAAAGTAATAGGAGAAGATCGGGTTGGGTTGGTGAATGATATCACCGAGGTTCTTTCGAAGTCTCTTCAAACCAATATGAAAAGCATTAATGTAAATAGTGATGGCGGTATGTTTGAAGGAATAATTACGGCCTATGTGAACGATCTGAAGCATCTCGAAAAAATTATTAAACGACTTGAGAGAATTGATAGCATAAAAACCGTAATGAGATATGAGTAAATAACTCTATGTTACGTAGGTGCAAACACTTATATTGTCAAATCGTCAAAAAATTTCTATGTGCTTAGTATAATACTTGCTATTTTTGTTACATATAAGCTGATTATTTGATACGCTTACATATTAAATAACAAAACGTAATAGACATAGGATAGTATGGTGACTTACACAAAACGAGATATTGTTCGGACTGTAGCTGATAAAATGGACGTTCCGCTTAATCAGGCAGAACCGTGGGTCGATTCAGTAATTGATGCCCTAAGAGGCAAAATGATGGACGCAGACCCTACATGCAGAATTGAGCTCAGAAACTTCGGAGTATTTGAAGTAAAAGAGACCAAAGCGAAGCCAAAGGCAAGAAACCCAAAAACAAATGAAGTGATTTATGTTCCGGCTCATCGCAAAACCCACTTCAAGCCAAGCAAAAAGCTGAAAAAATTCCTTAAGCAACCGCTTGATGAATTAAAATAAGGGCTTCCCTTGGCAGAGTATGGCAGAATCTTGGGTGTAGATGTGGGGAGTAAACGTGTTGGTTTAGCAAGAACCGATTTGTTACGAACCATAGCCAGTCCCATTGGTACATTTACGCCCAAAGATTCTTTTTTAGAGATAGAGAGACAAATAAGAACAGAGGGGCCTGTTAGCGGGATTGTTATAGGATGGCCACTTACCACAGAGGGTGAACCTACAGATGCAACCCGTATTGTAATTGATTATATTGCTGCACTGAAAAAAAAGTTTAAGAACACCAAAATCTACAAGATGGATGAACGTTTTTCATCCCGTCAGGCAATGAAAATAATGGTAGAGTCCGGTGTGCCAAAACGAAAAAGAAATAAAAAAGGCAGGCTTGATCAAGCTGCTGCCGCATTAATTTTACAACAGTTTTTAGAGGCGCGTCCCGAAATTTGATATGGCAATCTTACCTATTGTAACATACAACGACTCCGTTCTCCGGCAAAATGCAGAGCCGGTTAAAGAAAACAGCGAAGAACTACAACAGCTCATCGATAACATGTTTGAAACCATGTACAACTCAAATGGGGTTGGATTGGCTGCTCCGCAAATTGGTAAATCAATCCGTTTATTTGTGGTTGATACCGATGTGATGACGGAAGAGCTTGATGACGAAGAAGATATCGGGCCGCTTGTTTTCATCAATCCTGAAATTGTAAAAACAGATGGTAACGAAATCAGAATGGAAGAGGGATGTCTGAGCATTCCGGAGGTTAGAGACGAAGTAAACCGACCTGAAATGGTTGAAGTTTCCTATCTCGACAGGGAGTTTAACAAACAACTAATCCGAACCGAGGGTTGGCTTTCAAGGGTGATTCAGCATGAGTACGATCATCTGAAAGGTGTGCTTTTCCTGGATCATATCAGTGCATTTCGTCGGCGTCTGCATCGATCGGCACTTCGGAAAATTGAAAATGGCAAACTAGATATCTCATATCCCGTATTTCCAAAAACCGGAGTTTAAGAGATGAAGCCGCTCAAAATTGTTTTTATGGGATCGCCTGATTTTGCAGTTCCCAGCCTTGAGAAGCTGTATGTGTCAGGGCATAAAATTCTGGCTGTAGTGAGCAATCCGGATAAACGCAGAGGGCGACGGAGCAAGCCCGTTCCAACCGCTGTAAAAGGCAAAGCACTCGAACTAAATCTGCCCACAATTGATGTTGAAGATGTAAAGTCTGATGAGTTCAGCAATCAATTACATTCACTTAATCCGGATCTGCTGGTTGTGGTTGCATTCAGAATTTTACCGGCATCAATCCTGGACATTCCCAAAAAGGGCTCTATTAATCTGCATGCATCCCTTCTTCCCAAGTATCGTGGGGCAGCTCCCATACACTGGGCCATCATAAATGGAGAAAAGAAAACAGGCTGCACCGTATTTTTTCTGAATGATGTGGTGGATACCGGAAAAATCATCGGGACGATTGAAACGCCCGTGGGAGATATGGAAACAACAGGAGATATCTACAAACGGCTTAAAGATATTGGCAGTGATTTGCTTCTGGATTGTGTAAACCAGATCTCAAATGAAAGTTATTCCCTGAAAGAGCAGGATGATACAAAAGCCACACCTGCACCAAAACTATTCAGAGAGAATACCAGGATCGATTTTGAGCAAGATGCACAAACTGTACATAACTTTATTCGCGGACTGAACCCCTTTCCCGGAGCCTGGTGCACCTATGCCGGGCAAAAAATGAATATATACAGATCTAAACCCGAGCTAAACGTGAATCTCAAACCGGGAACTTTGAAATCTGTTGAGAAAAGTCTGTTGGCAGGATGTGGAAATGGTTCAGTTGAACTGCTGGAAGTACAACTTCCCGGTACAAAAATTTTAAGTGGCGCTGAATTTGCCAATGGTTACGACCTTGACGAGCAGCTTTACTGAGAAGGCGATATCTTTTTTATGAAGTTAAATCATGATTTTACAATACCATCCAATCGTAATAGTTAATTTGATCGAACCGGTAAATTTTGAATAACAAGGTTGATTAAATCAACTTTTTTTGTGATATACTCACATCCGAAAACAAGAATCTTTTTTAAATCTATAATGTAACATACACATGGAGCTTTCACCTTTACTACAAGCGGCCAAAGAAGGAAATCTGAATCAGGTTAAAGAGTTGCATCTGGAGGGGGCAGATCTGAATGAGACGAACAAGAGTGGGTCAACAGCTTTGATTTATGCTTCAGAAAACGGGCATATGCCTGTTCTTAAATATCTCATAGAAAATGGGGCAGACCCGGCCATCACAACCAAAATGGGTGGCACCGCACTGAATCGTGCTGCAGAAAATGGCAGTATTGAAATCATGAAGTTTTTGCTGGACAACGGCACACCGATCGGCAACCTTGCTCTTATCGTTGCAGCCAGAGAGGGGAATCTGGAAGCAGTGGAGCTTCTCATTAAACATGGAGCTGATGTGAACGCACAGCAGCGATGGGGCCAGACTGCACTGATGCTTGCGGCTCGTGAAGGCCATACAGCCATTGCTAAATTTCTGCTCGACGCTGGAGCCAATGTGCGTTTAAAAGACAAAAATGGGGACACGGCACTGAACATTGCTCTCGATAACGATAACCCGGACATCGTAATGCAGCTGAGGAGAGCCGGCGCAAAAGCACAAACTCGTAAAGTTGTTACACCGGTGCAAACTGATGAAGACGATGATGATGACGCTGGAGACGTTGACGACCTGATCAGCGATGATGGAGATGTGTCTCCAGAAGATGTAGATCTTGACGAAGAGATATAAATTTCCGGCAATAAATTGAAGATTTTAAACTCTGGTTGGAAAGAATATCTTCGGAACAGAATAGAAGCGCTTTCAATCTTTAAATAATGTTATTCATACATTTATCTGCCTCTAAAAATGGATTGAGAGTGAATAATAAGTTATTTTGTAGAGATTAAATGACTGCCGGAAGGCAGAAAAGTTAAATTGAAAATGGAGTAAAATTTTATGGCAAAAGTAAAAGTAGGGATTAATGGATTCGGACGTATCGGGAGACTAGTTATGCGTGCAATCCTTGAGCATCAAAGTGATAAGGTTGAAGTAGTTGGAATAAACGATCTTACCGATGCAAAAACACTGGCTCACCTGTTTAAATACGATTCTGCACAGGGCAAATTCAAAGGTGAAGTATATGCCGATGGAAATGATCTTGTGATCAACGGAACAAAAATTGGTGTTACAGCCGAAAGAGATCCTGCAAACCTGAAATGGGGAGAGCGTGGAGCAGAAGTAATTATTGAATCAACAGGAATTTTCCGTGATGCAAAAGGCTGTGCAAAGCACATTGAAGCCGGTGCCAAAAAAGTAATTATCTCTGCACCTGCCAAAGGCGATATTCAGACAATCGTATTGGGTGTTAACGACAATGAAATCGATAAGAACAATACCGTTTATTCGAATGCAAGCTGTACAACAAACTGCCTTGCCCCGATGGTAAAAGTTCTTGATGAGAATTTCGGTGTTGAAAAAGGATTCATGACAACCATACACGCCTACACAGGCGATCAGGCATTGGTTGACGGCCCGCACAGTGATCTGAGAAGAGCACGTGCCGCTGCTACCAATATTATACCAACTACAACCGGTGCTGCTGCAGCTGTTGGTTTGGTACTTCCTCATCTGAATGGCAAGCTTGATGGTGGCGCTGTTCGCGTTCCTGTTCTTACAGGTTCACTAACCGATTTCACAGCAGTTGTGAAAAAAGGAACAACCGCTGATGAAGTTCTGGCTGCATTCAAAAAAGCTGCAGATGGTGATCTGAAGGGAATCCTTGAGTACAGTGAAGAAGAGCTTGTATCCACTGATATTATTGGTAACCCGCACTCATGTATTTTCGACAGCGGAACCATCAAAGTGGATGGCAATCTTGTGAAAGTGATTGGCTGGTACGATAACGAAGCCGGTTACTCTGCAAGAACTGCAGAACTGATTACACGTATTGTATAACAGTTTCTTCGGAAGTATCACTTCTGAATACAATTTCAAAGCCCGCAGCTTAAAAGCTGCGGGCTTTTCTTTTATACAGAAGTTTTGATTGGGGGAGAGCTCATTTTTTATCGCTGAATGTGTTTTGCTCCGACGTACACTTTGGGGATGATTATCAGGTTAGACTTTACTTTTGTATTAGTACGCCACACCTGTATTTCTATTTTTGAATAATTACTAACCTGAGTTCGATTCTAAATCATCGTTTATGTAAATCAAAAGTCCCCTCCTTTTCAAGGAGGGGTTCCTCTTTTTACCCGCGAAGCGATTTAGGGGTGGTTGAAAAACAGGAAACATCCAATTTTCTCGGTTTATAGGTCTAAACAAAATCTTTTAAACACTCCCAGCCCCTCCCCCCGAAAAGATCGGGATCATTGACTTACGGAGGAGGGGAGCATCTTTTATTGCAATTTAAAATCGAACTGAGGTTACTAGAGTGCGAATTTTCAGATTGGCTAAATCTTTCCCGTACTTTTGGCTTGACCCAAAAGTACCAAAAAGTCAAGACGGTGAATTCCCGAGGCGTCCGTTTCAGCTATGCGGAACGAATCCAAGGCCCCGCCTTGTGAATTTCCAAATCATGGTAAATTTAATCCCTGCGTGGCTTAGGATTCGTAAAGCACCGTTACGCTTTACGAACCGGGAATTCAAGGTCGAAGAGGCTTATTGCAGGTTTGGATTCCTTTACTTTTTTAAAGATTAAGTGGTTTCAGGTTGCCCGAAGTGTTCATTATAGATTAATGCCTAACTGATCATCAATCATTGAAAAATGCAAAGTAAAAAAATGTGGAAATCGGGAATAAACTTTAATCTGATTCTGTTTGTTTATCGCTGAATGCGTTTTGCTCCGATGTAAACGTCGAGGATGGATTTCAGGTTTGAGATATCATCAAACGGATTCTCTTCAACTACCACAAAATCGGCCCATTTTCCGGCTTCCAGGGTTCCGAGTTCCTCATCTATTCCCATACACTCTGCGGCATATCGGGTGGATGATTGTAATATCTCAGCCGGTGTCATTCCGGCATCCTGCATCATTTGCATCTCAAGATGTTCAAAATAGCCTTGAAAACGTGCAGGCGGTCCACTGTCGGTTCCCATGGCCACACGTACACCGGCATTATGCAGGGCAACCATATTCTCTTTTGCCAGTGGCAGAGCATCCCTGAAATAGTCAGCAGCGGCACCTGTAAAAACCTCCTGAACCTCCGGCCGTTGAAGCTGTTCAAGTACTTCAGGGTTTGCGTATTCGAGAAAGAAAGGATCATCGAAAAAATCGGGCCGTTCAGAGTAAACATAAACAGAGAGTTCACGTGTGAGTGTTGGTGTAATACACACATCCCGATCGAGCATCAGATCAATCAATTCGCTATCAACGGGCTCGTCTCTTACACTGTGGGCAATCAGATCACCGCCACTCTGAACAATTCCTTTTGCATCTTCAAGGTAAACGATGTGTGCAGCCAGCTTCAGGTTACGTCTGTGAACTTCATCGATGATGGCACTGTACACCTCAGGTGACATTTTCTCACGCTGGCCTAATCCATCATCCACGCGAATTTTCATCCAGTCGGGGTTGTACCGGTTGTTTCGTTCTACCTCTTCTGCAGCTTCATCCGGTGTATCTGCACTGAGTACATCTCCGGCGAGGAATACACGTGCCATCCCACGTTCAACGGGATCCATATTATCGCGGACAAGAAATGCGTGATACGGTTCATCACCCAAACTTACAACCGTTGTTATGCCATAGGCAGCAGAAAGCTTAAGCTGCCTCACTACATTATCTGTTGTGTGGGCCTGTGCGCTTGTGTCAAGTCCATCAGCCATACCTATGTGACCATGGGCATTAATCAAGCCGGGCACCACAAAAGCACCGCCAAGGTCTACGGTTTGGGCATTTTCAGGGAAATCGTGATCATTCATATCAAGAATGGACACAACGCGGCCATCCCGGGTAACAAGTGCTGCATTTTCCTGCATGTTTTGATCAGTGCCGTTCCAAATTGTTGCATTGGTAAATATCAGCAGATCATTTTCATCTTCGCTGCTGCAGGCTGTAAATGAAATCATTAAAAGGAGTACCATCAAAAGAGTAAGAAGTCTCGTGTAATTCATTTTATCAAGCATTGGTTTAGTAGAAAACAGGTTTAAGATACCATGATCTAAAGATCAAAACATTCGTTAACGGCATCTTAAGAGGGTTCTGGTTGAAAGTCAATCTGCATAAAAACTGTTTACATGTTTCTCATGGCAGGCCCAACATTAAACACCATGAAAGCCATCCAAATGATCAGAATAATCAGCAGAAATAAAAGCAGTAACAGCATTAGCCGGTTGATGTCGCCGGTACGGGTAAGTACGATTTTACGCTTTTTATATACCACGAAAACCAGTACAAAAAGCAGCAGTATGAAAGGTGCTATAGCCATGATTAATGATAAAGTAAACGGTGAAACTTCACATACAAATCTGCCGGATCAGAGCAAGGCCTGTTCCACATCAGCAATAATATCTTCGTGTTGCTCCAGACCAATGGCAATTCGAATCAGGCCGGGAGTTATACCCACAGAGACTCGCTCTTCTTCACTCAGTTTAGAGTGAGTGGTTGTGGCGGGATGCGTTACAATGGTTCTGGTATCACCAAGATTTGCAGATCGGGATAGGAGTGAGATCTTATCAATAAACTGCATGGCCTTTTCAATGCCTCCTTTTATCTCAAAGCAGACCACTCCGCCGCCTCGTTTCATCTGCTTTTTGGCCAGTTCTAACTGCGGATGATCTTTGTGAAACGGATATTTTACAAACTCTACATGTGGATGATCGCCTAAAAATTGTGCCAGTTTCTCGGCATTGTCGCAGTGGCGCTCCATACGAACGGCAAGTGTTTCGAGGCTTTTACTGAATAGCCACGCATTAAATGGTGATAGTGCGGGGCCGGTATGCCGGGTGAAGAATCGGATTTTCTCCATGTATGTTTCACTGCCAACAATCACCCCGCCGATGGCACGTCCCTGTCCGTCGATAAATTTTGTGGCCGAGTGCTGCACAAGATCGGCACCAAAATCGATCGGCCTCTGCAAATATGGGGTTGCGAAACAGTTATCAACCACAAATATGAGGTTGTGAGCTTTGGCCAGATTGCCGGCCCATTCGAGGTCAATAAGGTCGAGCCCGGGATTTGAGGGTGTTTCGAGAAAAAGCATTTTTGTGTTTGGCTGAATGAGGGATTCCCACGATTCAGGATTGCCGGTATCGGCGTAGGTGAAAGAGATTCCCCATCGGGGTAAAATTTGGCTGAGAATTTGATGAGATGAACCAAATAGCGATCGGGAAGCCAGCAGATGATCTCCCTGATTGAGCAGGCCGGCAAGACAACCAAATACTCCCGCCATGCCAGACGCCGTAGCCACACCACTTTCGGCACCTTCCATTGTGCAGATTTTGGCAATGAATTCGTCGGTATTGGGGTTGGAGTACCTGCTGTAGACGTTTCCTTCTATCTCGTTGGCAAACATGGCCCGGGCATGCTCGGCCGATTCGAACGTAAAGCTGGAGGTCATGTATAGCGGAGTGGAGTGCTCACGTTCACCGGTAGAGGGAGTTTGCGTTCGGATTGCATCCGTTTCAAAATGGTTCTTTTTTGGCATATTGCTATCTGAATATTCAGGGGGTTTAGATTGCTCTCTGGCCTCAAGCCTTAGATTATGCTGTTATCTCAAAACTGCTCGTAATTTTTGCCGTTTTTTCCAGAGTTTTTGATACCGAGCAATACTTGGTAAGTGAAAGATCAATTGCCCGGGCTACTTTGTTTTCATCCAGATCGCCTTTAAAGATAAAGTGAATGTGGATCGATTTGAATTCAGAGTAGCTGCCCACAGAAACTCTGTCTCCCGTAACTTCAATTTTCAGGTCATCGGGATTTTGCCGCTGCTTTTTGAGGATTCCCACCACATCAATGGCAGAGCAGCCACCCGCTGCAGCAAGAAGCATCTGCATGGGCCGGAACCCTCCGTTGATGCCGCCAATCTCACCGGTGCCATCCATCTGAAGAGTGATGCCATCTTCGTTTTTTGCTTCCATGTGTACGGCATCATTCAGCCGCTGAATCGAAATTTTCATCAAAATGTCTGTTTAGTGATTGTTTGAACAGAAAATACCGAATTTTTGGGTAGGTTTGTGGATGTTAATGGGAAAAGAGAAAAGTGATCTGCTGCGCATGCTGTTTTAATGACAACCGGCTCATTTTCTCTTTGGTTGATGCAGATCTCGATCTGAAAGTTTTAGTACCGATTAAATGATTTAATCGGAAGGTTTTATCGGCTGGATGAGCTTATTATCGGAACAAAATAGTCGCCTGTTTGCGGAAAGAGTTGTTTTGAATTATTATGCGGAGAAATTGTCTGTTTTATTAGATGAGGACAAATAGATGTTATGCCTCCTCTCCTTACAATAAAATAGCACTTGATTAAGTTAACATTATTGTTAACATTTAGCCTGTGAAAGAAATCAAATTCTATAAAACCGCATCAGGCAAAGTTCCGGTCAAAGAGTTTTTAGATTCTTTGAGTTCAAAGCATGCTCAAAAAGTTGCCTGGGTGTTGGAATTAGTTGAAAGACTGGATCAGGTACCCGTGCAATACTTCAAAAAGTTAAAAAGCACAGATGATATCTGGAAGGTACGTGCCAGAGTCGGATCCAACAGTTTTCGGATGTTGGGTTTTATAGATGATGATGAGTTTGTCATACTCACTAACGGATTTGCCAAAAAATCACAGAAAACACCGAAAAAAGAAATTAAACTGGCAGAGCAGCGTAAGGCTGATTATCTGTCTCGAAAAGGAGGTAAACTATGAGTGATCTTCAAACATATATTAGCGACCGAAAGAAACGAGACCCTGAATTTGCAAAAGGATATGATGAAGGGTTCCGTAGCTTCAAAATCGGAGTTCTTCTTAAGCAAGCCCGTGAGGAGGCCGGTCTGACTCAGGATGAACTTGCCAAACAATTAAACACAAAAAAAACAGCCATCTCACGAATTGAGAATCACGCCGAAGACATTCGGCTATCAACTTTGGAGAAGTATGCCCAGGCATTTGGGAAAAAGCTCAGAGTTGAACTTGTGGAGTGAGGCAGGCATAACCAGCGGTTCGTGAGGATTTGTTTTTACTTTGGATCGTTGGAAAATGTGATGTCTCAACACACAATCGCCAAACCATTATGGCGCATCATAAAACTTAACACTCTATGAAACCGACACCGGAACACAATGAACGAATGGCTAAACTGACATTCGCATCGGTTTATCCGCATTACATCACAAAAGTTGAGAAAAAAGGGAGAACCAAAGAAGAGTTACACCGGGTTATTGAATGGCTTACAGGCTACAATGATGATAAACTGTAAGAATTGATTAATGAAAAAGTAACCTTTGAAGCGTTCTTTAAGAGTGCAAAACTGAACCCGAATGCTCACTTGATTACGGGCGTAATTTGCGGTTATATGATAGAGGAGATAGAAAACCCCCTTACGAAACAAGTTAGATATCTCGACAAGCTGGTGGATGAACTGGCGAAAGGCAAAAAAATGGAAAAAATCCTGAGAACTTCTTAAGCAATGTCGTTAACGAACATAACTCAAAAAAAACAGATGAAATCATACAAAACTGAACTAAAATGGGCATTGCTATTTACAGGTATGATGCTTTCTTGGATGGTGATGGAGAGACTTGTTGGTGTTCATGATATACATATTGATAAGCATGTAATCGTAACGAATCTGATTGCAATTCCTGCAATCGCAATCTATGTATTTGCTCTGCTCGACAAAAGAAAGAGAGATTATAACGGTTACATGAGCTATAAACAGGGGGTAGTCTCAGGATTCGTCATCACATTAATCGTAACAGTATTCAGCCCTCTTACTCAAATTATCACGTCAACCATTATTTCGCCGGATTACTTCACCAATATGATTGAATATTCCGTGGAGAGTGAAAAAATGACCCGAAATGAAGCAGAAAATTTTTTCAATCTGCAAAGTTATCTGAAGCAAGTGGTTATAGGAACACCCATCATGGGTTTCATAACTACAATAATTGTGGCCTTTTTTACAAAGAAAACCAAGAGCTGAGAACATACGGATAAGATTATTTTTATATAAAAGTATCTAAATATACAATTGAGTACATTAATAATAGATGCATAATCGCCGGATGAATTCGGAGAAAAAGTGGTCTGTCAACCGGCTTAAACCACATCTAATGGGGTTGATATGAATGCAGAAGCTGACGAAAGTTCATTAAAAGAGCGCTTTGAAGAACTTATCTATGGATCTGAAAGCTTTTTTGGAGAGCTGATTAAAAACTCATTTGATATGATTGTACTACTCGATTCAGATGGATTACAGCATTACGTAAGTGAATCATGCGAGAAAATTTTGGGCTACAAACCCGATGAATTAATCGGAATTGATGTAATTGAGGAGATGATACATCCCGAGGATAAACAGAAGACTTTTGAGGGATTGAAAGGAATCATAGAAAAGACAAAATTCGGGGGCACTCAGTACCGGCATAAACATAAGAACGGCAGCTGGGTTTATCTTGAAACATTTGGCACAAACCAGCTGGATAATCCCTTAATTAAGGCTGTTGTGCTTAATGTACGTGATGTTACAGCGCGAAAACAGAGTGAAGAAGCACTGTTGGAAAGTGAGGCACGGTTAAATCAGTTAATTGCTACAAAAGATAAATTCTTCTCAATTATCGGGCATGATTTGAGAAATCCCTTTGCAGGTATTATCGGTTTGAGCGAATTGCTGATCAAAGAAGTTGAATCTGAAAATTACGATGACGTTGCTGATTATGCGCACTTAATACATGATTCATCCATCAAAGCGATGGATCTGCTTACAAATCTGCTGCTGTGGTCGAGAACTCAAACAGGCCGGTACGATTATCAACCTGATCACTTCAACATTACGGAAATTATTAAAGAAGAAATTGAACTTCTGAGAGACAGCGCAAACCTGAAATCAGTGGCAATTGACTGTGTTACAAAAGAAAATATTTCTCTGTTTGCAGATAAATCGATGATCAAACTCGTAATCAGAAATTTAATATCAAATGCAGTGAAATTTTCATATTCCGGAAGCAGCGTTATCATTACCGTTGAACCATCCGAGGATAAAATAATGGTGAACATTACCGACAGCGGAATGGGAATTGACCCTAAACAGCTGGAGGTTCTGTTTCAGCTTGATAAAAGGTACTCAACTGCGGGTACAAACAATGAGATGGGATCCGGTTTGGGCCTGCTGCTTTGCAAGGAATTCATTGATCTTCACAACGGAGAAATTTGGGCAGAAAGCGAACCCGGCAAAGGAAGTACGTTCTCATTCTCAATTCCCATTTTTGATACGTTTGCCTGATCAATTCAAACTCAAGTAACTGCCCCGCCACAACTGCTGCCGGCACCGGCCGTACAGCCAAAACAGTGCTGATTAACCACAATTTCGCGGCTGTTAAGTTTTTTGAGATTCCAGTTTTTAATGTGATCGGGTGCTCCGTGATTGGTTTTCATTTGGAGCATCTGGTTGAAATCGCAATCGTACAGCGAGCCATCCCACCCAATGGATATGGTATTTCTGCACATCACACCCATAGCGGCAGATGGGTTAAAAGAAGTGATCAGCTTTTCCATGTACTCCTCGAGGTTGCCGCTCATCACAAGAAAATGTAAATAGCGGCTTATCGGTAAATTTGTAATGGTAAAGAGATCATTAAAAACAATTGAATGGTCATTCCACAAGCGCTCTTTGTAATCCTGTTTGAGCGACTCCTGATCGGGAGGTAAAAAGGCTCCAACCGGATTATATACAAGATTGAGCAGAAGGCCGGTCTCCTCTTTGCCGTACCCGATCTCATTCAGAATCTTAAGCACCGTCATCGATTTGTCGTAGGTTCCTTCACCGCGCTGTATATCCGTCCGCCGCTTACTGTAGAAGGGGAGTGAACAGGTGATTTCAACACCGCGATCGGCCATAAACTGTGGCAGGTCTTCAAACTTTCGGGTATCGAGAATGGTCAGGTTTGAACGCACGATAATATGTTTGCCCAGTTTCGAAACTTCATCAACAAACCACCGGAAATGAGGATTCATTTCAGGGGCGCCGCCGGTGAGATCGACAGTTTGAATATCAGAATCTTTGAGAGCATCGAGGCAGTATTGCAGCGTCTCTTTGGTCATGATCTCCTTCCGGTCCGGTCCGGCATCCACATGGCAATGTTTGCAGGTCATATTGCACATGTAACCTACATTGATCTGGAAAATTTCGATACCTGTTGGTTTGAGCGGTAAAAGGCCTATCTCATCCAGTTTTTTCTCAAACTTGTCGAGATTCTTCACTTTGTCGTTATGATTGTTGATGACATCAATCTGAACATTCGGATCAGAAAGAGAGTGGCTTTGTGCGATCAGGGACTTCATATTTTTAGTGAAAAGTGAAAAGTGAAAAGTGAAAAGTGAAAAGTTGTATTGTCTGATTAATTAAAAAATCTTCTTCAAGACTCAACCTACATACTAAGCTTATCTACCTTATTCATCATCTGTACACCGTGTACAAGTGAGGCGCCGCCTCGAATGGCTGTTGCAACATGTACGGCCTCCATCATTTGCTCTTCAGAATAGCCTTTTTCGAGGCTCTCTTCCGTATAGGCATCAATGCAGTAGGGGCATTGCACAGCGTGCGCAACGGCAAGTGCAATCAGTGATTTTTCCCTGGCAGAGAGAGCACTGTCAGCAAATACGGTTCCGTAGTAGTCAAAAAATTTATCAGCCAGCTCTTTTTGAAACTCGCCTACGTTGCCAAACTTTTTCAGGTCGTCCGGGTTGTAATATGTCTTTTCCATAGTCATTTAAATAGTAAGATGATTGGTTTTTATTCACTACGAAGTTATAGTATTTGTGGATTGGAAAAATTACATATTCTCAGGCTCAATAATTCCAATCAATCAGTGATGTGCAAGGTACTCATCCGGGAATTGCAGTTTATCACAAAAGATTAAACTGATAGATTGCGGATAGAAGGTACTTAAAAAATTCATTTCAGCGGCGTACTTTAGTGATATGGATTTGAAGAAAAAAGATGAGAAAATCAGTGCATCAGCCAGAATTATTCCGGATTTGATGAAACTGGGAACCGTAAAAACATTTGAGAAAGGAGATGTTCTTTTTCAGGAAGAGAGCCTTATACAGACCATCCCGATTATTATTTCCGGAAGCGTAAAAGTTTACCGTACGGATGATGACTACAAAGAGATTTTGCTCTACTACCTTACCGAGGGTGAAACGTGCATTATGTCGCTTTTTGGTGGAATGTATAACGAAACGAGCAAGGTGAAAGCCGTTGCCAGTGAAGATAGTGAGATTTTAATGCTGCCGGTTTATAAAGCAGGCGCACTGATGAAAACGCACCCCGACTGGATCGATTACATCTTCAGTTTGTATCACCAGCGATTTACCGAACTGCTCGATGTGGTAAATGCAGTTGCGTTTAAAAAACTGGATGTGAGATTACATGATCTGATCAGTAAGAAGGCCGAAATTACAGGTACAAAAACCCTGATGATCACACACGAAGAGCTCGCCAACGAACTGGGCACGGCAAGAGTGGTGGTTTCCCGGCTGCTGAAACAGATGGAGAAAGAGAGCCTCGTGAAACTGGGCAGAAATCAAATTACTCTTCTGTAACAAAAGTGACTGAGTTTAAAATAAGTGTTCAGTAGTTTGTTGATGTTCTATCAATCATAAAACAGAAAACAATGCTTGCAGCAGTAAAACAACAACTACTTACAAACTGGCACCCCATGCGTTGGGTGGCCCTGGGTATTTCACTTATTCTCGGTTTTAACTGGCTGGTGAACAGCGCACCTGTTTCAGGGTTTATAGCACTCTTTTTTCTCTTTCAGGCAGTTACCAATACGGGCTGTTTGGCAGGCCAGTGTGCTCCGGCAAGGCATCAGATGAGTGATGAAAACGAAGAAATTACATACGAAGAAATCAAAAAATAGATCAACAAACGAATGGAAACACAAATAAAAGAGAAGAGCTTTTCAGAAATCATCAAAGGGGATACTCCCGTACTTGTAGACTTTTACGCAGATTGGTGCGGTCCCTGTAAAATGATGGCACCCATACTGAAAGATGTAAAACAGCGGTTTGGTGATGAGATAAACATCATAAAAATCGATACAGAGAAGAACCCTGCGGCGGCCATTCGATACCAGGTTCGTGGTATCCCTACACTGATCCTTTTTTACAAAGGGCACATTATCTGGCAGCAGGCCGGTGTGGTGCAGGCGAATCAGCTCGAGGCAATCATCAAACAAAAATTATCCGATCATGCAGACATCTGAAGAGCACCACTATAATGTTGATATAAACTGGAAAAACGGGCGAGTTGGCAGCATGAGCTCACCGGAACTGGAGCAGAAGCTTGATGTAGCCACACCACCGGAATTTCCGGGTGGAGTTGAGGGGATTTGGTCACCCGAGCACCTTTTTGTGGCATCAGTGAGCAGCTGTTTTATGACCTCATTCACTGCCATTGCAGAGTACTCCAAATTTGAATTTGAGAGCCTTAAAGTAAATAGTTCCGGTGTGATGAGCCGTGAAGATGGTAAATACATCATGAGTAAAGTGATACTAAAACCGGTACTTGAGATTACCGATGAGAAATATGAAAAGAAAGCATTTCGTCTGCTGGAAAAAGCGGAAGAGATTTGCCTGATATCACGCTCCATTAAATCTGAAATAGAATTTCATCCTGAAGTTCGGGTTCTCGTTAAAGAATAATCCGCTTTTATTACTTAAAGTGTGTTCGAAGTAAATTCATAAAATAAGGCTGATAAATAAGCGCCCACTTTTCAAAGTAGGATTTTGCGGTGGCTGAAGAGCTAATTTTTCAACTTGTAGCACTGATCAAAGTAGTGTAACCACCCCCAGCCCCTCCTTGCAAAGGAGGGGAGTCTTATTTTGTTAAACTCTTATAAAGAACTCAAGAAATTTAAAAAGAGTACCAGCGAGGAGTACTGTTTATTTGGGTTTATTTAATTGCATGACGGGGAGCTCTTTTTTTTATATTCATTCATGAAAATTTTAACCAACCGGAGCAGAGTTTTTCATGCGATTTGAAACAAAAGCCATACATGCGGGACTGTCTATTGGCAATCCATCCAAAGCCATTATTCCACCCATTTCGCCAAGTACAATATTTGAGATTGAAGCAGATGGCAGGAATGAAGATGACCTTCACTACACAAGGCTTGGAAATCCCAACCGGCTGCAGTTCGAGCATTTGATTGCAACCCTTGAAGAGGGCGAAGCAGCGGCAGCTTTCTCCTCGGGTATTGCAGCGGCTACAGCTATTTTGCAGGCTTTGGATTCGGGAGATCACATCATTATTCCTGAAGATGTATATGCCGGAAACCGGAAAATGGTTACAGGTATTATGAATCGCTGGGGGCTGGAGTCATCATTCATCAATATGACTTCTGTTGAAACGATTGAAGAACATATCAAACCAAACACAAAACTGATTTGGATTGAGACTCCCTCAAATCCATTAATGCGCATTACAGATATCAAAGCCGTTGCTGAACGTGCAGCGTCTCGCGGAATCCGAACGGTGGTGGATAACACCTGGCCAACACCGGTCAATCAGTTACCACTTAGCCTTGGTGCTGATCTTGTACTGCACTCAACCTCGAAATATTTTGGCGGACACAGCGATATTCTGGGCGGCGCAGTTGTAGCGAAAAAACAGGACGATTTTTTTGAACGGATTACATTCATCCAGAAAATGGGTGGTGCCGTGCCATCACCGCAGGATTGCTGGATGCTGAGCCGAAGCACCCGCACACTTGCTTACCGTATGAGGGGACATAATGAGCATGCAGCAAAAGTGGCTGATTATCTCAGTAATCATAAAAAGGTAGCAGAGGTGTACTACCCGGGACTCGAATCACATCCGGGCCATGAAATTGCTAAAAAACAGATGTGTGGATATGGGGGCATGATCTCCTTTTTGGTTGATGGAGATCAGCAGGAGTCGATTGCGGTGGTTGGCCGATCAACACTGATTAAACGCGCCACAAGCCTGGGCGGTGTGGAAAGCACGTGGGAACACAGACAAAGCAGTGAAGGAGAGGGTTCCGTAACGCCACTCAATATGATCCGGATAAGTATTGGCCTTGAGCACCCGGATGATATCATTGAAGATCTGGAGCGGGCTTTGACGTAGCCTGCCCAACATCAGTTCGTGTTATTTAATCAGAACCATTTTTCGTGAAAGCACCTCGTTGTTTGTTGTGAGCCGATAGATATAGACTCCGCTCGATAAACCGGATGCATCAAAAGGCACATCATAACTTCCTGCATCCCTGAATCCATCAGCCAGGGTGGCAACACGCCTTCCAAGCAGATCAAATACTTCAAGTGTTACGAAGTTGCTGCCGGGCAATCGATAATTGATTATTGTGCCCGAATTGAACGGGTTTGGATAATTCTGATTGAGCTCGATGGTCTGTGGAACTTCTGATGGATCCGGCCCGATTCGAACAGGCCCTGCAACATCTAGGCTGATGTTGTTGAAAGTTACCCGGTCGCCATCATTAGCGGTTAAATCATCCCCGTCAAACCGAATACGAACTTTAAAGTGCAGACTGTTATTCGTTTCAGGAATGGAGCTGAAATCAATTTCATAGAGCTGAAACTCATCCGACAGATCAAATTCTGAGAGATCCATTCCGCTTGTTGTCCATTGTGGCTCACCGTCAGAAACGGAGTAGTCGATTACAAGTCTTTCCGCAGCACCTTCATCCATGGCTGCAAATGAGAGAACTGCTTCTCTGTATCCTGCAGTTGGAAGATGTAAAATCAACTTGTTTTCTCCTGCATCCCCCCTGAATGGCTGGCGAACCTGCAAGGCTCGCATATCATCGGCAGTGAACTCTTTTTGCTGATTTCCCTCGCGCCTGTAATTAATGTCTGTAGGCCTGTTTCTACGCTCCATTGAGGCTTCCCGCCAGTTGGGATGACTTTCATCAAACGGATACCCATCGAGTGAGGACTGAAATTCAATAAAAGCATTTTGGCGAAGGTTTTTGGTAACAGATACTGTTTCGAGAGGGGTGTTGTTGGGCAGGCTGTCACCAAAATACCAGTAATATTTCAACAGTGGTGAATCCTGTTCGATGGGATCGCCCATCTGCCTGTCCATCCATGTGATGCGCTGCCGAAGCCAGTTTTTCATCCAGTCTACTTCATCCCGATAGGTTTGCCCCACATACCAGTTTGGCCAAACGTAAGTGCCCAATGTTGGCCAGCGTTCAAAATTCCGAGCCTGGGCTTCCTGCAGCAATTGGTAGTTATCATCGATCATTCCAAGCAAGTGAGAATTGGAAAATACCCCCTGCCTCAGTTGCCACCAGCGCTCATTCATTCTCTGCTGATAGGTTTCATCTTCCATCAGCCTTACGTACCAATCCCGAACGCCGCATCCCACAAAACAGTCGTTGCTTGCTTCGGGGTAGTACCATCCGGTGGGCTCCCATCCGGCCAGATAATCAGCAATTCCTATGCTGAGATTGAAATCCCAAACGGGCCCCATCACCAATTTTCCGCCGCGATCTTTATACATAAATGTGCTTAGTCTGTATCCGTCAATCTCTTTCAGAAGTTCGGTCACCAGGAAGTGATCGATGAAGGAATCCACATCAATGTAGTTTTCGTAACCGGCATTTGGGTCATCAAAATTTGGCCCGTAGAGTGCATCTTCAAAGTCGCTCATATAGTCGCGAATCCATCGCTGCTGATCACCTGAAATATCCGCTTCGGCCGGCCGGGCGTGCGCAAGCCTGGTTCCCCTGCGGGTACGAAATCCGGATTCACCTTCATTCAGACGATCTTTTTTTATGATGTACCCGCCGGTTATTTCCGGCTCACTGTTATCTCCGGGGGCAATTTTTGTGATGTTTACCCGATCATCACTCCACTTAATTCGCTCAGTGAGTACATACACCCCGTGATAATGCTCATTGGTAACCGGACCGCTTCCACGATGTTTATAAAGCTCTACAAATTGCGTTCGCGGAGCGTACCATCCCGTATCCTCAGCCAGCTGATAAGCCACAACATTTCGCATCAGGGTCATGTCGGTATATGGGGCATACAAAATCCAGTTGTGATCGGGCGGCAGGCCTAACAGTGATTCACTCAGATTGGTATCATCCTCATCCTGCAAGTGAAAACCATACATATTTTTCGGAAAAGAGAGTGAACTTGAGCCCCTTTTGTTGATCTTCATTCTGCTTTGAAAGCGTTCGTCCGAAGAGAGTGCGGCCCGACCATCGGTATCTCTGTCGATAAATGTAATGGCACCCGGGGTTCTGTCGCCCGGTGTAATGTCGGTGTTATATTGATTGATGATAACCAGAGGCAGGTTGGAGCTGAAGTTCGTTACCTGAGGAGAGAGATAATTGAAAATGGCCGATTTCACTTCACTTTCCAGTTCACTGTCTGATGCCGCTCTGGCCCTCACCATAATTGATCGGTTTACAGGCAGAGGCCCTGTATATCGGGATGACTGACCCGCAATCGGTTCTGAACCATCCAGTGTATAATAGATATCCGCTCCGTCGGGCGATGTGAGTATAAGCTGAATCGAAGATGTAATCGCCCCGCCTTCATGAGAAAATTGTGGTCGGGAGAGTTTCTGCTGATACCGCTCACCTCCATTTTGGCTGCCGGGTGTGGGTTCCTCAAAAAAGTAGAACTGATCCGACCCATCAGGATACCGGCCATAGGAGATATCCCGCGGAATGGGAATCGGTGGAATTTCATCCATACGGGTGTCGTCGGGGCGGGTAAGAATAATCTCTTCACCATCACTGCTGATGCTGAAATTGGTATGAAGTTCTGAGGCTGATGAAGTTCGGTCTTTTCCGGAAGCCCAAATCAGCAAATAACCACCGGGTTCTATCGAAACGTCCGGAATAGTCCATCGAAACGGGTTGTCGTAATCATCGGACAGACCAAAACCGTTCAGCGATACAGTTTCACTTCCTGTGTTGTAGAGCTCAATCCAGTCTTCGGCTTCGCCATCTTCATCAAAAAAAGTAGAGCCGTTGGATGCCTGTATCTCGTTAATTACAACCTGTGCCTCTGCAGAGGAGAATAGGAGTAGAAAAGTGAAAATGAGGTAAACAAATCTGTACATGTAGCTGATGTGATGATTCTTATACTGTAAGGTAGAAAATTCTTACCGAACTTATGTAACGGGTATCTTTCGGTTTCGTTGCTGGTAATTTGAGATAGGTGAATACCAAAGCGGGAAAACTGAATATGTTCATTAAAGCTATTTTCTCGTAGCTCCGGAATTGATGAATTTTTCCACTCTTGCAGGATCATCAGGTTTAGTGAGCAGGCTCACTCCAATCAGCAGGATCAGATTTGCGGCAAGCCCGTACATGCCTTCGTGCATATCGATAGGTTTAAGGTGCGAAAAGATCAGGAAAAAGGTGTTCACCAGTATACCACCAAAAAGTCCTGATAGAGCTCCGGCTTTCGTGGCGCGTTTCCAGTAAAACATGGCGAAGATTACGGGAAAAATCTGTGCTACACCGCCATACGAACCGAGCAGTAATGCAACAATGGAAACATCAATTACAACGGCGAAGAGGTACGCTACAAGGCCAATGACCAGAACAGAGATTTGAATCAAAAGACGTTCGGTTTTATCGGCAAGCGGGGTTTTCAGTACCTGGTTTACACCATCACGAATGCCAATGGATGCTGCTGAGTGCAGAATGGCATCACCCGATGACATAGAGGCTGCAAGTGCTCCGGCACAAAAAAGGCCGATCACAATGGCAGGCAGTTCGAGCTGCATAAGTACATGAGGAAGGATACTGTCGGCCTGCTCAACTCCGGGAAAGGCAACAATCGCTGAAAACCCAATGAGAAGAATAGGGACCAGGAAAATCAGAAAAGTAGGATAGAGCACTACGCTGAGCCGCAGTGACCGTGCGCTTTTTGCTGCAAAACTGCGCATAAAAAAGTGTGGCCAAACAGAAAATCCAACCGCTGATATGAGCACAGCTGAACTGAAACCCCACCAGTTCCACGGTTCTCCGCCTGCAGTAAAACCGGGTGCTTCGAGCATGGCAGTATGGCCCGCTTCCATTATAGCGGTGAACATCTCACCAATTCCGCCATAAAGTGCATTGGGAAGATAAATGCCGAGCACCCAGGCCATCACCATCATAAACATTCCCTGGAAAGCGTTCGACCAGCCCACACCCATCACCCCGCTGAAATAAACATAGATCAAAACCACGATGTAGGTAACCCCGGCGCCGGCCCAGTAGGGAATCATCCCCTCACTGATAACATTCAGCACGTATCCTGCACCCACCATCTGAAGAGTGAGATAAGGAATAAAAACCACTACACTAAGCAGGGCAAGCATTACCGACATGAACTTACTGTCGAACCGGTCGGACAGAAGTTCTGCCTGGGTTACATATCCATACTTTTTACCGAGCCGCCATGCACGCGGGCCGAAAAAGTAGAGAGGCACAATGCCAATTATTCCATAAGCAATTATGTAGAATGCAGCGGCACCGCGCGAGTATGCCCAGCCGGGGCCGCCAAGAAATGCAAATGAGGAGAATATCGAGGCACCAATCACGAAGTAGAGAATGAAGACATTCATGCTTCTGTCACCGGCTACATATCCCTTCACACTGCTCGAAATTCGCAATGAGGGAATAATTCCGGTCAACAGCGAGATAGTCAGGTAGAGAGCAACAACAATGAGAATAATGGTGCCGGTTTCCACTAATCAGCCTCCTCGTTGCGATTATCGTAGAGATAGAGCGCCATCAGCGCAATAAAACCTGCAATGGTACAGAAAATGATCCATGCAAAGGAGAGGGGAAATCCGAAAATGAGTGGTGTTGCAGAGCTGAAAAGTGTGTAACCGGGCCACATGATAGATAGAGCAATAAGGATCATGGTCAGGCAGAACCAAAATCGTCCATTCATAGCACGGTAATTTTTTTCGAGGTTGAGCTCTTTTCAGATGGCATGCGGAAATATAACGGGTTACAGGACAATCCAAAACGAAAGTAGAATATCAGCTGACTGAATAAGAATAGGAACAGGAATTTGTAAAACTCTGTGAATTCCCGGGATGTGCTGAAATGATTTGGATTGATTTCGTTTCGATAATTGTGCTATTAATATGAAATCACAAAAAATCAGCTTGCTTACGAAACGTTTTTATTTGTTTATTCTTCCCTTTTTGATTTTTTCGGTGAATCTGTATGCATTTCAGGCAGATGATAATGCAGTGATCAGCGGCAGTGTGATTGATGAAACAGGAAGTTCCGTGCCGGGTGCTACGGTTTCACTTCTTGTGGACGGAGAGGTTGTGGATGGAATTGCTACAGATGTATCGGGTGATTTTACGCTGGAAGCCGATCCGGGAAATTATCTGCTGAGGGTAAGTTTTGTCTCCTATGCAACATTTGAAAAAGAGGTAGAACTGGCTGCGGGCGAAGAGTACACGGTAGAAACCATTCAGCTGGAAGAAGAGACGCAGCAGCTCGGTGAGGTGCTTGTTGAATCTGAAACTGCTGATGTGGAGATGCGTTACGATCGCAGAATTTATCGCGCCGATTCCGACATTGAGGCTATGGGTGGTTCAGCATTGGACCTTCTCGATAACATCCCATCCGTTGAAAGTGATATTGAGGGAAATCTGAGTTTACGGGGAAGCGAAAATGTAAGAGTTTTAATTAACGGCCGGTCGTCATCCCTTTTAAGTGATGGAACCGAAGCATTGGCCGCGATTCCGTCAGAGAGTATCGATCGGGTTGAGGTGATTCCCAATCCATCGGCAAGGTACCAGGCAGAAGGTGATGCCGGGGTGATTAATATTATTCTGAAACGCAATCGTGTTGCCGGGTTCAGCGGCTCTGCACTTGGCCGAACGGGGATTCCCGGAGATCACAGACTTTCAACCAATCTTAATTTTATGGCCAATAATGTAAACTGGTTTACTAATATTGGTTTCAGATATCGTGATCGCCCTTCGGAAGCATTTCGTTTCCAGCGGTTTGAATCGGCCGATACATCCTACATGTACAATCAGGTACAGGACAGAATGCGGACAGAGTTGAGGGGGAATGTTCGTGCAGGTGCAGAAATTTTTATCGGAGAGCGGCAGACACTTACCCCATCCGTCTATTTTCGTTTTCGCGACAGAAACAATCAAACCGATACGTTCTATCGCGATATGGATCTGAGCGAAAACCTTCTTGGGGAGGTGTTCAGGGAAGAAGATCAGGATGAAGACAGAATGGATATGGAGCTGGATCTCCGTTATGAATACAGGTTTTCTGAGTACAGAGTTTTGAATCTGGATGCAAGTATTGATTACCGGCCTGAGTGGGAATCGGGCTCGCTGTTTGAAGAGAACCGAACCGTGAATCAGGTTTTGGGAATGCAGCGAACCGATATTGATGAACAGCGCACCCGAATTAGGTTTAACGCAGATTATGTGCATCCCCTGAAGGAACGTATTGAGCTGGAAGCCGGTGCCCGGTCATCTTTTCAGTGGATTGATAACGATTATGGAGTGCTGGAAAATATTGATGGCAATTGGGAGCCGATTGATCAGTTTAGTTTTGATTTTAATTACTACCGGAATGTGAATGCCCTCTATGGAATTGCATCTGTACAGTTTGGAGATTTTTCATTGCAGGGAGGATTACGGGCAGAACAGACCGTGATTGATACCGAGGTAACCAGCACCGGTTCAACCGATCGCCAGAACTATTTCGATATTTTTCCGAGCGCCTTTTTGGGATATGAGTTTAATGATCAAAATTCAGTTCAGCTGAGTTACAGCCGGCGGTTTTCGCGACCGAGAATGAGAAGCATCTTACCTTTTTCCAATTTCAGGGATTCTCGAAATATCTACACCGGAAATCCTCTGCTTAACCCTGTCTACTCCGACTCATACGAAGTGAGCTATATGCGTTTCTGGCAAAGCGGATCACTTACAACATCTCTCTATCACAGATACCGTTCCGGGGTTATCGAAACCATAACAGATGTGGGTGATGGAGGTGTTACAAGGAGATCACCCATCAATCTTTCAAATCAATCGAACTGGGGTACTGAATTGGCATTGAATCAGAGGATTGGTGAAAGTATTCGGCTCCGCGGAAGTATCAATTATTTTCAGTCGGAAACGGAAGGTGAACTGAACAATCAACTAATTGAGCGATCATCGCGGGTAACATTTGGGAGAATGCGAGTGCAATGGAGAATTGCCGATGGCCTTAACTTTCAAACAACCTATATGTACAGCGGGCCAAGAAATACAACTCAGGGCAGCCGGGATGGAACCTATCATGTAAACTCCGGCCTCTCCATGGATCTGTTTGACGGCGATGCTACCCTCACTTTCAGCGGATTTGACCTGTTCAACACAAGGGGAAGAGTAAACATTATTGATGAGCCCGGTTTTTATTCGGAAAGTGAAAACCGCTGGAGAACCCGCTCTTTCAGAGTGAATTTTGTATATCGGTTCAGTTCGTTTAATTCATAGGTTTGAAATGTGCGCCGAGAGATTCAGATATGGTATGAACGTTTAATTGTCAGTGAATCCGATAATTTCACATTGTATAGGTTAGTGAAGATTTCATCGGAACCTTTCCCATCAACCCCTCGATTGATTTTTCGGATTTTGCCAGGTACCGCGCCTCGGGGTTTCTATTGTTGATCTGACGTAACCTCGGGTTTCGCTCCATCATCCATACTTTGTATGTATGATATTCGCTTCACCCGAGGCTACAAATGTATCACTCCTCCGGAGTGTTTGGGTTTGTTGATTTTTAAGAAACAGATCTTAAATCGAATCTATTATTTGAACTGAATTTATATCTATTTGGCCGTCAGAATGAAACGAAAGATTTTTGTATTGCAGTAAGACACCTGAATCATTGTTCAACTCGTAATCGGCTCCGGCAGGAGCCAAACATTTGTAGCCCGGGGCAAGATTGGGTTGAAAACGCACAGCGTTTGACCCCAATCGCCGCCCTGGGTAAACGAAACGTCCAAAAAAATCCCGAGGCGAGCTTGCATAAAAAGTAACCGGCAGAATCGAAGGGATTGGGTATGAGTTCAGAACATTGCATCAAAAAATCGAACCCCGCAGATTTATTCG
>JAFIES010000035.1 GCA_020832415.1 Balneolaceae bacterium
CGGTAGAGGCGAAATCCATCGGAACCTGCAAATGCAAGATCGTTTCTGAAGTTGTAGTTGTAATCGATCTCGGTTACAGCTGCAACCGGTAACAACTGCTCTGCAGATCCGGGAAACCGAAGGCGGGTATCACTATCTATCACAGCTTCACCATTGGTGATGGCTATTGGAAATGGTGGTGATTCCTCGAGCAGCGTAACGCCTTTCAGCCAGCTTGCACTGCTTCCGGGAAGATCGAGTGGCATGCGATCAAGATTCATTTCAAGATCGGGTGCAGATACTTTTACCTGTGGAAGTGGCAGGTTTATAAATTCAGTTATTAAAAATCCAACATCTGTTGGCGGCAGCTGAACCTGTAACAGATCATCCTGAAATCTGTGCAGCGGTTCGAGTCCGCTTCTCAGAAATGAAATTTCGAGAGAGAGGCCCGAAAAGTTATTCTCTTCAAGCAGTTCAAATAGTTCTTCAAGTTGAGCACGGCTTTCATCATCCCAGAATTCTGATTGTTGTTCAAGCAGTTCAAGGTTGGAACGAATCAGTTCTGAATCCTGCTCTTTAATTCCAACTCTGGCAAGCTCAAGAAGCACAACCTGATTTTGCGGCAGAATTTCATGCAGGTTTTCGAGTGTCCTCAGAATTTCATCTGCATTGGCAATATCATCTTCCCTCTCCAGTTCCTGAGCGAGGGAAAATAAGACTCGCGGATGGTCCGGAGAAACATCTGCAGCACGCCTCAGATAATCCACTGAATTGGATACATTTCCACTGCGGCTTTGAATGATACTTGCCAAAAACAGCACTTCAGAATGTTCGGGACTGATTTCAAGTGCACGCTCCATTCTGTCCTCAGCAAGGTCGAAATTTCCCTGCCTCATGGCGTAAACAGCCAGATTAGCCCAAGCTGCTGTCTCCTCGGGAAAAGCTGTGGCTACATCATTCATTTTATTGAAAGCAAACCGTGACTGATCCGTCTGGCTTGCACCTAAACTCATATAGAAATCCGCAACAGCCTGCTGATAGGCCTCTGAACCGGAATCAACTTCAGTATCTGCTTTTTTACAGGAAGAAAAACCTGCAATAATCAGCGGAATTATGACTAATAATATAAGATATCGATTCTCCGAAAAAAGCTTACTTAACATGTTTGTTCAATACGTTTTGAATAATTTTTCAATTTTCAGCATGGATGAAGAATTTTAATGAGTCGTTGTTTCTTGCAACGACAATTCCACTTCTCTCATTGCCGAAAGATATGGGTTTTATGGCGCGGGTTTGGCCGTGCACAAAAAATCCGCTTTCCGGATGATGAACAGATTTAAAATTACCGGTTCCATCTCCGGCGAGTAAAAGACCGTACCCTGCATCCTGTTTGCCGCCCATACTCGCTTTTACATCGTAAATATTCCCGCCAATCAGCAGATCTTTATTACCATCGCCGGTAATATCATCGGCAAAAATAGATTTTATGGGAAATAACTGTGCATCAAATGGCAATGCAACAGGTTCGAAAGTGCCATTGCCGCTGTTAATAAGCACCATTGACCGAAGTTCTTTGATGTTCTTCTTAAGGGCTTCATCCAGTTTTTGAGGGTCAAACAGTTCGTCAATTCGTTTGCCGGCAAAATCACGGTAACTCCTGATGCGCTGACCAACATCCGGTATTTGTGTCATCAGTTCATCAACCTGTTCAAACGGGCGTTCCGTACCATTTACCTGATATGTGAGAAGTGGGGCTGTTTGACCGTTGCCATCAAAATCATTCACATACAGATTGATCGGGCTATCAGCCGATGCCTGCATGCGGCTATTGATGCCAAAATTTCCTAAAAGAATATCCGGGTTGCCATCACCTGTAACATCCGCAATAGTTACAGTTTGCCATAAGCCTGTAAGGTTGCTTAATCCATACTCTTCGGTACGTTTGATAAGCTCACCACCCTGATTCTCAAAATAGTGAACCGACATCCACTCACCTGCAATTACCAAATCGGGCAGCTCTTTCCCCGGTTGATGGATCCATCCTGCCGAAGTTACATTGCCGATGGTTTCAATATCAGGTGCAAACTGTTCCGTTACATCTCTGAAAACTCCGCTTCCGTTATTTTCGAGCAACAGACTTTGGGGGCCTATGCCATATCGCCAGGGTGTGGTATGGCCGCCTACAAACAGATCAAGATGGCCGTTTCCGTTAAAATCGGCTGCTGTAACAACCGAGCTATTCACTGAAAATTCCGGTAAACTATTCATAGAGCGCCGGAATTCACCATTCCCTGTATTGATGTATAGACGATCGAGCAGTTCAACTGAATCACCTGCGTACTCATTGCCGGCACTTACCACATAGAGATCGAGCAAGCCGTCACCGGTGGCATCAAAAAAGAGTGCGTTAACATCTTCACTCTGTCGGTCGCTTTCAAAATTGGGCTGAGCCGATTCTATGAAACTGCCATCTTCCTGCTGAAGAAACAGTTTTCCCGCAAAGCCGCGTGAACCGCCTATGTAAATATCATCCAGTCCATTGCCATTTACATCGCCCACAGCAAGTGCAGGGCCCATAGTTGAGAGTTTATATGGCATCAGTGGTTCACGATTAAAATCGTCGAATGTATTTTCACGATGGCGATGATCGAGCTGAATCTCATCTGAAACATCTGAAAGAATACCTTGTCTGCTTTTCTGATGCAGAGTTGAATAGTCAAAGCTTCCCGATGCATCGGAGTGATCCAATTCAAGTGTTTGATTTACCGATACATTATCCAGTTTTTGCCAGGCACCATCGGGCCAGATAATCAGCAGCGAATCAACCGCTGTGTGGGTTGAAAGACCAACATGCAGAATATGATCAACAGAAGATTGAAAACCTCTTGTGGGAAACTGCTCTCTGTAGAAGATGTTATCATCGGCATATAGAAATAATTTTGAACCGATACCGGTTGTATTTCCACCCGATCCATTCAGCTTAACTTTCAGATAACTTGAAGAGTCGCTTTCTGCCGTGGTATTTCTATAAATAAACGGACGTGCGTTTGTATTGTTCACCACAAGATCGAGGCGTCCATTGTTGTTTAGATCTGCATAGACCGCGCCAGAGGAGAAGGATAGGTCTGAAAAACCCCATTCATCTGTATAATTATCAAATGTTAAATCCCCCCTGTTTTTGAACATGTAGTTGGGCACATGTACTACCGGCATTCTGTCGATCAGTGCAAATTGTTCTCGTTCCAGATCATCACCTGTGTATTGCTGACGAACACGCTGCATCGCTGCTACATAATCGAGATCGTTCGGGCGGTGAGGCATACCGTTTGTTATGAAGAGATCTACAAGGCCATCGTTATTAAAATCTGCAAAGAGAGATGCCCAGCTCCACTCCGTTTTGGCAATGCCTGAGGCAAAGGCGGTCTCACTAAAAACAGGTAGGCCGTTGGGAGAAATGCCACGATTAACCTGCAGCGTATTTCGATTGTTCTTGGCTCCAAAACCAAAATTTCGTTTAGCCTGAGACACAATCGTAAGGTCGGGGCCACCGGAGCGCATAAATGTTTCGTGATCTTCCGGCATCATATCGAGAGATACCACATCCATCAAGCCATTATTGTTGATGTCTCCCACATCATTCCCCATGGAAGAACTGCTTGTGTGCCCAAACATGGAATAGAGAGATTCCGTAAATGTACCGTCGCCATTGTTGATATAGAAGTAATCATCTTCATGAAAATCGTTACCCACATAGATATCGGGCAGGCCATTTTGATTGATATCGGTAATTGCAACACCTAAGCCGTAACCCAGCGCGCTGCTTATAATGCCTGCTTCTTCGGTAACATCGGTAAACCGGTCCCCGTCATTTCGGAAAAGCCTGTCACCAGCCCGGGGATGTGG
>JAFIES010000031.1 GCA_020832415.1 Balneolaceae bacterium
CCTGGGTGATCGCGCCGTTACCCGCGACCTGAGCTGGGGCGTACCCGTGCCTCTGCCCGATAATGATGGCAAAGTTCTCTACGTATGGTTCGATGCTCCCATAGGCTACATTTCTGCAACAAAAGAGTGGGCTGAACAGAAAGGAGATCCGGAAGAGTGGAAAACCTGGTGGCAGGATGATGAAACGAGCCTGATCCATTTCATCGGAAAAGATAACATTGTATTTCATTGTATCATGTTTCCTGCTACGCTAAAACAACACGGAGATTATGTGCTTCCCGAAAATGTACCCGCCAACGAGTTTCTGAATCTCGAAGGCAGAAAACTCTCTACATCAAAAGGGTGGGCAGTTTGGCTGCATGAGTATCTGGATGATTTCGAACCCGATCTGCTCCGCTATGTGCTCGGAACAACCCTGCCGGAAACAAAAGATTCTGATTTCTCCTGGAAAGATTTTCAAAGCCGGGTGAACAGCGAACTTGCAGATATTCTCGGGAATTTTGTTTTCAGAACCACAAGTTTTACCCATCGCTTTTTTGATGGCATTGTGCCAACGCTGAGCAACGCAACAGAAACAGACCTCGCAGCTCTGAAGGATATATCTGTTCAGAAGAAGAAGGTTGAAGAGGCTTACAGTTCGTACAAATTTCGTGAAGCGATCAACGAAACAATGCACCTTGCCAGAATTGGCAATCGCTATTTCACTGAAACCGAACCGTGGAAAACACGCAAAGAAAATCCGGAAGCCTGTGGCAATACTCTCTATGTATGCCTGCAAATTTGTGCGGCATTGTCTGTGATGTTTCAGCCGGTTCTTCCCGGCAAAATGAGTATCCTCAGAAATCAGCTTGGAATTCCCGATCAAACCGACTGGAACAGCATTAACGATCATCTTATTGCGGCAGAGCAGGTAATTGCCGAAGGTGAGATTCTATTTGCAAAAATTGAAGATTCCGTTGTGGATGAGCAGGTTGAAAAACTAAAACAGAAAGAGGCTGCACTGAGTAGCGAAAAATCGTACGAACCACTGAAAGAGGTCTCAGATTTTGGAAATTTCGCAGCTCTTGATCTGAGGGCAGGAATCATCGAATCTGCTGAAAAGATCAAAAAATCGAAAAAACTGCTCAAAATCATCGTTGATCTCGGTTTTGAAAAACGCACCATACTTTCGGGCATTGCAGAATCGTTTTCACCGGAAGAACTTACCGGACAGCGAGTTTGCGTTGTTGCTAATCTGTCTCCAAAAAAAATGATGGGTATTGAAAGCAACGGAATGATCCTGATGGCTGAAAATGAAGACGGATCATTTAAGTTTGTGGAAACCTCAGCAGAACCCGGCAGTCCCATAACCTGATATTTAATGAAGCAAGCAGTTACAGAAGTACAGATGGGTTGCAGCTTATCTGAAAATTCCACCCATTTCAGGTTTTATTGCCCTAAAGCCCGCACCGTACATTGTGTAATTTTTGATAATTACGATGCCGAAAGTGGCAGGCATGTTGAAATGCAAAAGAATTCAAAGGGGTACTGGCAGCTAAACATCCATCAAAACCTCGAAGGCAAGTGGTATGGATACAAAGCTTCTTTCAGTGATAAAGATAAACCAGACTCTCCCTATGCTGATAAGATTTTTGCAGACCCGTACAGTAAACATGTAACGGTAAAAAATAATTATCGCCAGGAAGCAAGAAGTTACATTTTTAATCACGACTACGATTGGGAAGGCATTGGCCATCAGTTCCCGGATGATCCGCGTGATCTGGTTATCTATGAAACTCACTTAAAAGATATGGCTGCTCACCGCACATCGGGTGCATCCGGGCTGGCATGTTATCAAAAATTTATCGATCGCAATCAAAAAGGTGGTATCAATCACCTAAAAAAACTGGGAGTAAATTGTGTTGAGTTTCTCCCACTGCAAAAGTACTCCCCTATCGAACCACCATTTGGCGTTGTAACTGAGGAAGGTTTCCATAATACGTGGAATGTGTATGCAGCCAACTACTGGGGATATATGACCTCCTTTTTCTTCGCTCCGGAAAGCTCTTTCGCTTCCGACTACAGCAATCGCTATTCCGGCAAAACAACGGCAGCTGTAGATGAGTACAAAAATGTAGTGAAAGAACTTCACAAAGATGGTATAACTGTTCTGATGGACGTGGTGTACAATCATACCTCCCTGTTTGATCTGAATCCGCTGCCCCACCTGATGCCTGACATTTATCTGCGAAAAGATGAAAAAGGGCGCTTAATGAACCGAAGCGGAACGGGTAACGAATTCCAGTCAGAAAATCCAATAGCGCGTAAATTGATTATTGACTCGCTTCTCTACTGGATGGATGAGTACAAGATCGATGGATTTCGGTTTGATCTTGCTGCTCTGCTTGACAAAAAGACCTGGGATGAAATCAAAAAGGCGATTCATAAAAAATATCCAAAAGCTGTACTTATTGCGGAACCCTGGGGTGGATATTACTCACCACATACATTTTCCAATCACGATTGGGCATCCTGGAATGATCGCATTAGAAACAGTATAAAAGGAGCTGATCCGCTCCACGACAGAGGATTTATCTTTTCTGAATGGCAGCATGAAACCAGGCGCCAGCGACTCGAAAACATTTTTAAAGGCACACTCAACCATGGGGATGGTGGTCTCTATCAATCCTCAGAACACAGTGTAAACTACCTGGAAAGCCACGACGGCTATACACTGGGAGACTTCATTCGAATTGGGTTGAACCCGGAGATTCACGATCAGCCTGTTGAAAATCGCGAAGAGCACGTTAAGCTCAACAAGATTCAGCTGAAACTATCTAAACTGGCTGCACTCTGTCTTTTTACAGCCCAGGGTATCACGATGATTAATGCCGGACAGGAATTTGCCCGATCAAAAATCATTGCAAAATCACCTTATGATGATCCTGATGAGGGAAAAATAGATCACAACAGCTATCAAAAAAATAATATCACCAACTGGATTAATTTTGATGATATTGCCCTGAACCGCGATCTGTTTGAATATTATCGTGGTTTAATCTCCATCAGAAAATCATCCCCGGCATTAAGAAAGTGCATTCTGTCAGAAATCTGTTTCGACTATTTTGGTGATCCGCTGCTAATCAGTTTCTTTGTTAATGGCGAATCCACGGGAGACATGTACAACTATTTTGTAATACTGAACGGTAATGCATTCCAACATAATGAACAAAAATTACCTAACGGAACGTGGGAAGTGATTGCAAACAACAAAATTGCATCCACTCAAGCCGTCGAATTTGTAAACGGAACAATGAATATTCCGTCCCAAAGCGGAATCTTACTCAGAAAGTTGCGACATTAGTTTTCACGGAATATTTTAGTGCATTGTTTTTAACTCAAAATCCTGTTCGATTTGGCAACTAATCCTTCTACCTCACGGGGCACCTGGAATACAAAACTTGGATTTATTTTGGCCGCAGCCGGCTCAGCTGTTGGCCTGGGAAACATTTGGCGTTTTCCAACAGAAACAGCATCAAATGGTGGCGCTGCATTCTTAATTGTTTATTTGGTCTGTGTGCTGCTTATAGGCCTTCCGGTTATGATTGCTGAACTCTCCATTGGCCGCAGTTCAAAGAAAAATCCGGTTGGGGCATTCAGGGCACTCTCAAATAATAAGTTTTTCCCTCTGGTTGGTATCTGGGGCGTTTTATGTGGTGTGATGATATTAAGTTTCTATACCATCATTGCCGGCTGGACATTCAGCCATGTATTTGTTGAAATCTTCACCTATACCGGCATGGATGGCGCTGCTTCCTTACTCAGCGATTTTGGAAATGGCTATGTGAATGCAATTTTTGCACTTCTTTTTATGGGTTTAACCATCACAATTATTCGTGGCGGGGTAAGTGATGGCATAGAAAAAGCGACTAAGTTTATGATGCCCCTTTTGATTTTGATCCTGCTGATAATGACTGTGTTTGTGCTCTTCCAACCGGGAGCTTCTGAAGGCCTACGGGTTTATCTGATGCCCGATTTCTCCATGGTAACCACCGATCTCGTTTTGGCTGCACTTGGTCAGGCTTTCTTCTCACTCTCTCTTGGCATGGGTGCTTTAATAACATATGGATCCTATCTAAGCAAAAAAGAGAATATTGTTGAAGCAGCCAGTTATGTAACCCTCGCCGATGTTGGAATTGCGTTTCTCGCAGGACTGTTAATTATGCCAACCATTTTTCTTGCGCAAGCTCAGGGAGTTCAGATTTACGATGCCGATGGCAGTTTCCTTGCAGGACCGGCACTGATTTTCCAGATTTTACCTCAGCTATTTGCTCAGATTGGCGGAATTCTCGGGCTCATTATTGGTGTGTCTTTCTTCTTTCTTTTGAGCCTTGCAGCACTTACTTCAACCATTTCTCTGCTCGAAGTACCAACCTCTTATGTAATTGATGAGCACGGTGTTTCCAGAAAAAAAGCTGCACTCTATGTAGGCCTTTTTGTATTGACGATTTCAATGGTCATCTCTTTTAACACAGGATTGATCGACAACATCGATTATATATTCAGCGTAATTGGTTTGCCGCTTGGAGGCCTGCTGATCTGTATATTCATCGGCTACTTCTGGAAAACACAAAGTGCCGTTGATGAGATGAAAAATGGCTTTAAAGATATCCGGGATTCATGGTTTACTGCCCTTTGGTCAATATTCATTAAATTTATCTGTCCGATTATCATCATCATTATTTTGGCACAAACAATCTTCGGTTAAACAGACACCTTTAAATTCGGTATCTTTACGGCTTCAGGTTGTTATCTAATAGCATCAGCAGTATTTTGAGATAATTTGAACTAAAAAATTCTATGGGAAAAATTAGCACCTCCGATTTTAGAAACGGCATCAATATAATTCTTGATGGCGAAATCTATACAATTGTTGAATTTCAGCATGTAAAACCCGGAAAAGGTCCGGCATTTGTACGCACTAAATTGAAGGGCGTAGAAAACGGTAAAAACATTGATAAGACGTACCGGTCGGGTGAAAATATGGAATCTGTTCGGGTAGAGCGGCAGCCATTTCAATTTCTCTATTCCGACGGGGATATGTTCTTCTTCATGAACCAGGAAACTTACGAGCAAATACCACTTGAACGTTCAAGAGTTGAAAAGCCCGAGTTTGTTACAGACGGTTTAATCTGTACACTTGTGGTTGATGTTGAAAACGAAAAAATTCTTTACGCTGAACCACCGGATCAAGTAGAGGCTGAAGTGATTGAAACAGATCCCGGCGTGCGTGGAGATACTGCTCAGGGTGGCAGTAAGCCGGCTACCATTTCAGGCGGTGCTGTTGTTCAGGTTCCGCTTTTTATTAACCAGGGTGAAAAGATACGAGTAGATACGCGCACGGGCGACTATATAGAACGAGTAAAATCATAATGCCCATTTTTGAAAAGAAACTATAATTAACCAACTATTTACAATGGATTTAAAACTGATAAAAAACTTACTTGATCTCATTTCTGAAAGTGATGTAAATGAAGTTTCGATTGAAGAGGGTGATTTCAAACTGAAAGTAAAAAAACAATCTGAGGCCGCCCCTGCTGTTCACTATCAGGCATCTGTACCACAGCAAGCCGCAGCTCCTCAGGCATCTGCTCCGGCACCGGATAACAAACCGGAAGCTGCAAAGGCAGAATCAAAACCGGCCGGCGATGTTGTGAAATCTCCGATTGTGGGTACATACTACGAAGCTCCGTCTCCCGATTCCGATCCTTTTATTACAGTTGGCCAGCGAATTGAAAAAGGTCAAACCCTCTGTATTATCGAGGCAATGAAGATCATGAACGAAATTGAAGCTGAAATTTCAGGAACCGTTGAAAAAATCCTGGTGGACAACGCTTCACCTGTAGAGTTCGATCAGCCACTATTTATCATCAAAAAAGACTAAAACTCTTTATGTTCAAAAAAATATTGATTGCAAACAGGGGTGAGATTGCCCTAAGGGTCATCAGAACCTGCAAAGAGATGGGCATAAAGACTGTTGCAGTATACTCTACGGCAGATGAAAACAGTCTGCACGTAAAATTTGCGGATGAGGCAGTTTGTATTGGCCCGCCGGCTAGTAAAGACAGTTATCTCAAAATTCCTGCCATTCTCTCTGCAGCCGAAATAACCAATGCAGAAGCCATCCATCCCGGATATGGGTTCCTGGCTGAGAATGCGGAATTCAGCCGTATTTGTGGCGAACATGCGCTGAAATTCATTGGGCCATCGCCAGAGATGATCAGCACCATGGGCGATAAAGCCACAGCCAAAGCCACGATGATTAAGAACAATGTGCCGGTAGTACCCGGATCAGAAGGCGTTGTTGATAATCTGCAGGATGCCCAAATTATTGCAGAAGAGATTGGCTATCCCGTGATTATCAAAGCTACTGCCGGTGGCGGCGGGCGAGGTATGCGGGTTGTTCATAAAGCCGAAGAATTTAAAAATGCCTATAGCACCTGCAAGAATGAAGCAGAAGCTGCTTTCGGAAATGCAGGGGTTTATATCGAGAAATTTATAGTAAATCCGCGCCATATTGAGATCCAGATTCTTGGAGATCAGCACGGTAATGTGGTACACCTTGGTGAACGGGAGTGTTCTCTGCAGCGCAGGCATCAGAAAATTCTTGAGGAGGCCCCCTCTCCTGTAATGACTCCGGAAGTTCGGGAGAAAATGGGACTCGCAGCTGTTAATGCCGGCAAAGCTATTAATTATGAAGGTGCCGGAACTGTAGAGTTTATCGTGGATAAAGATCTCAATTTTTATTTTATGGAGATGAATACCCGTATTCAGGTGGAGCATCCCGTAACCGAAGAGATTACATTTACCGATTTGGTTAGAGAACAGATCATTGCAGCATCGGGTGGAAAAATCAGTACCAAACCTTTGAAAATGCGCGGGCATGCCATTGAATGCCGAATTAATGCAGAAGATCCGGGCAAAAATTTCCGTCCTTCCGCAGGTACTATCACCACATTCAATATTCCGGGTGGCCGAAGTGTTCGCGTTGATACACACGCTTATTCAGGTTACACAATTCCGCCACATTACGACTCAATGATTGCAAAACTGATCGTGAGTGCCCCAACCCGGGAAGAAGCTATACAGAGGATGAAACGATCACTTGAAGAGTTTGTTATTGAAGGAGTTAAAACTACAATTCCTTACCACATGCAGCTAATGAACGATCCCGGTTTCCTGAAAGGAGAGTTCAACACGCAATATCTTGAAACGTCATTCAAATTCAATCCAGAAATCAGTTAAAAATATTTATGAAACTTCCTGATGATTTAAAATACACCAAAGAACACGAATGGGTTCGTAATAATGGTGATGGCACAGTAACCGTGGGCATTACAGATTTTGCCCAGGGAGAGCTTGGAGATATCGTTTTTGTAGAACTGGAACCGGAAGGTTCTGAATTTGATCAGGATGAAGTGTTCGGAACCGTTGAAGCGGTAAAAACTGTGTCTGAACTATTCAGTCCGGTAAGCGGAGAGATCACAGAAATCAACGAACTGCTGGAAGATGATCCGGAACTGGTAAACAACGATCCTTACGGCGATGGCTGGATGGTAAAAATAAAGCTTGGTGATGCTTCCGAACTGGATTCCCTGCTCTCGGTTGAAGAGTACAAAGAACTGGTTGGCTGATCGATCAGCTTAAAAAAGATACTTTTACAATATCTGATCATCCCTGCAAGTGATTTCCGGGATGATTTTTATATCTCACCCAATGCCGGCTTTAATCCACCTGAACGTGTGCCGGCTTTATTTTAAATAGTAATTTTCTATGCAAACTCATCACGATGAGTGGATTCTGATCCTTGATTTTGGTTCTCAATACACACAACTAATTGCCCGAAGAGTCCGGGAACTGAACGTATACTGTGAAATTCACCCCTACAATACACCGGTTCAAAAGTTCTCCGCATCCCCGCCAAATGGAGTTATTTTATCAGGAGGGCCAAAAAGCGTATATGATGAAGACGCACCTGAACTGAACCTTGACTATCTAAACCTCGACAAACCCGTTTTGGGTATCTGCTACGGGCTGCAGTCACTCTCACACGCCATTTCGGGTGGCTCTGTAGAGAAGGCGGAAAAACGTGAATTTGGCAGGGCTAAGCTAATTGTGGACGATCACACTGATCTCTTGAAAAACATCTCTAAAAATTCCGTGGTATGGATGAGCCATGGCGATCACATCAAAAAACTGCCTGAGCCCTACAAGGTTATCGCACACACTTCAAACGCGCCGGTTGCAGCAGTTCGCCATGCTGAAAAGCCAATTTTTGGTGTACAATTTCATCCTGAAGTAGTTCATACCGACGAAGGGAGTGAAATTCTTAAAAACTTCGTGAAAGATATTTCCGGTTGCACAGGCAGCTGGACACCGGCTTCATTTGTGGAAACCGAAATTCAATCCATTAAAGAAATTGTCGGAGAGGATAAAGTAATTTGCGGGCTTTCCGGCGGAGTGGATTCCACTGTGGTTGCATCACTGATCCATAAAGCCATTGGCGATCAGCTTTTGTGTATTTTTGTGGATAATGGCCTGCTCAGAAAAAATGAGTATCTCGAGGTACTTGAAACCTACAAAAAACATCTGAAACTACCTGTTGTAGGTGTTGATGCATCAGATCTGTTTCTCGATAATCTGGAAGGAGTGTCCGATCCCGAAGAGAAACGCAAGATCATTGGCAGCACATTTATCGATGTGTTTGATAAAGCTATTTCGGAAAAAAACGGATACAAATATTTGGCTCAGGGAACACTCTATCCCGATGTGATAGAGAGCGTTTCCTTTAAAGGCCCGTCAGCAACCATAAAATCGCATCATAATGTGGGTGGTTTACCTGCTAAAATGAATCTGAAACTACTTGAACCGGTACGCGAACTCTTTAAAGATGAAGTGCGTCGTGTTGGGCGAGAACTTGGAATCCCAGAAAACTTTATTGGCCGACATCCCTTCCCCGGTCCCGGCCTTGGTATTCGGGTTTTGGGTGGCCTGTCGCGATCAAAACTGGACCTTCTGCGTGAAGCTGATGCAATTTTCATCCAGGCATTACGAGATGAAGGATTATATGATAAGGTTTGGCAGGCTCTCGCTGTGTTACTGCCGGTTCAGTCGGTTGGTGTGATGGGTGACGAGCGTACCTATGAATTCACCATCGCCCTGAGAGCTGTAACCAGTGTGGATGGAATGACCGCAGACTGGGCTCATCTCCCCTACGATTTTCTCGCTGAAGTAAGCAACCGTATCATAAACGAAGTACGCGGAGTGAACCGTGTTGTGTATGATATCAGTTCGAAGCCGCCGGCTACCATTGAATGGGAGTAATACGGAACTATTGATATCCGTTCGTCTATATCAGGTAACAACAAATCTGCATTTTTTATCATGAAACAGTTTTTGCTCATTTCCATACTCTCTTTTTGCATATTCTCTGCGATATCTGCACAAAGTTTTGATGATGCAATGGATCACTACAACGATGAGCAATTCAGTGAAGCGATTGAAATTTTTTCACAGTTTAATGATGACAGATCCCTTCTTTTTACCGGCAAAAGCCATCTTGCTCTTTCAGAGTATTCAACGGCTAATAACTATCTGAACAGGGCTGCTCAAAGCAGAGATGAAGCCATCAGGGAAGAGGCTCTTTACTCGCTGGCACTCTCCAATTTTGAGCTGAAAAATTATGCCCTAAGCCTTGAAAACCTTTACAAAGCTGTAGAGAGCAATAACATGTCTGGCTTAAGGCAAGATGCCCGCAGGTTCTACGTAGAAATTCTGAACTACCTGAGTGCAAGAGAACGGTTTGAGACACTACAACAACTTAAAACTTCTTCTATTCGGTTTGATTTGGTGAACCGATCGCGTTCGTACCTTGAATCTGAACAGTATGCAGAACTCGTTGATGAACTCAAAAACCTGACTACGAATCCGGCAACGCTTGAGAGAATTGAAAGTGAACTGGCTTCCACATCTCCCATTCAAACATTTGTACATCCTTATCCAGAGGCTCCTATCGGGAAAGTCTACAATGTTGGCGTAATTTTGCCAACATTCAATGAAACCGATCCTGATTTTACCATTCCCAGAAATCTCTATTTTGGAATGCTAATTGCAGCGGATGAATTCAACAGCAGAAATACAGACCAAAAAGTGCGGCTGTTATTCAGAAATTCATACGAACATCCCGACTCCTCAGCGGCAGCATTCAGAGATCTTGTTGAATCCCAACGTATTGACGCTGTCATTGGTCCACTTTTTTCAGAACCTGCTGTACGTATGGCTTCAATTGCCGATGAACTTAATATCCCTATGCTCCCTCCCCTGGCAAATTCAGACAATCTGAATGCTGATTTTGAATTCATTTTTCAAATGAACCCTACTCTTGAGACTCATGGAAAAATGATGGCACGATATGCTGTTGAAAATCTTGGATTGAAACAGATTGCAATTATGATTGAGCAGGACGACCCCGGTAAACCATCAGCTATCTCTTTTCGGAATGAGGCAGAGCGCCTTGGCGCAAACATTACCTATTTTATCGAAGAAAATTTCGCAGTTCGCGGGTATGATCTATCAGATATTACAGAAGTATTTACGTCGAACAGAAATCTTGCAGATTCATTGGGTTATAGATCATCCGAAGCCATTTATGCTCCATTTTCAGGCCAGGCATCCACCACAATGATGAATCTTTTGATGAACGACCTGGAAAGTATGAGGAATAACTTGACAATTCTTGGTACTGAAACATGGGAGGATGCCACCTTAACAAACTTTCAGCAGCGCTTTTTTGAGATTTACTATTCGCAGCCATTTTCTCCTTTCACTGAAAGAAACTCATACAGCTTTTTTTCTGAGGATTTTGAAAACAGGTTTGGCACCAATCCCGATCGTTTTGCAATGATTGGATATGATACAGCCTCCTACCTGTTTCTTAGCCTTGAAACGGCAGGAAATCCTGAATACACAAGCCGTGCGTTACAAACTATGCCTGAGTATGAAGGGGTTATTATGAGAGTTAATTTTGACGGGCAAAGAGTAAATCAGCATCTGTTTATTCATCCCATGACTGAAAGAGCCCGGCAACGTAAAGTTGAGGATGAAAATGAAGCAGAGGTTGAAATAGACATTGAATCTGAAGCTGATGATGAAAGTGAGGAGAATAATAATTAACGTGAGACCGGTATAAGGTTGAGTTAGAATAATTGAATACGTCATAATGAGCTTGCCTCAGCGGCAGACAGGCGCATCCCGATGCAGTTCAATCGGGTGAAGCCGCTTATCTGTTGCACGCGTAGCCATATATGAGTTTTCGACTCCGCTCCGATCAAAAAGAGATCGAATCTGCACTCAAACTGACGATATCTTTGAATTTATATCGAACTCCGATAATTAACCTTCCGCCCCGGCTCTCTCCTGCTCTTCGCGAATTCGGGTCTGCTCTCGAATCCATCGGCGCCAGACTTCACTCGCTTCTCTGTGCTCCTGAAATGTACGTGAAAAATGGTGTGTTCCTTCAGGTGTAGCAACCATAAAAAGATAATCATGCTGTTCCGGATTCAACACAGCCCGGATCGATGACAAATCAGGATTGGTGATTGGCCCCGGTGGCAGCCCCTGAATGAGATAGGTATTATAGGGATGCTCAAATCTGTAATCCTCAAAGAGTAACCTTCTGCGTTCACCCAGAGCATAGGCAACGGTTGGATCCGCCTGAAGCATCATATTCCGGTCCAGCCTGTTGAGGTAGAGCCCGCTTATTTTTGGTTTTTCATCATTAAACCGGGCTTCCCACTCCACAATTGAAGCTAGCGTAAGGATTTCATCCAGAGTGAGCTCATTCGATTCAATCTCTGATTGATATCTGACTTCGACCAATCTTTCAAATTCACGTAAAACCCTTCGAATGGTATTTTCAACGGATGATGTCCAGTACATTTCGTAGGTATTTGGAAGCATTCTTGCAAAAACGTGCTCCCCGGATAATCCAAACTCAAGTGCAATTGATGAACTGTCAGAGAATATTTGATGAAACTCGGAGCTGTCTGCTCGCATTTGATTTCCCAGGCTGCGAGATAATCTTGCTATATCTGTGCCGGGTATGATGGTTACTCTTGCCGGATCTTGCAAACCTCGTGCTGCTTTGGATAAAAAATCACTGTATGATGTTGCTCCTTCAATCTCGTAACGGCCGGGACGGAAAAATCTCCAGCCAAGTGTTTGCCCTGCCCAAATCAATTCATCACTATTAATATCGAGACCGAGTTCCAGAAGTGCGTTTGAAAGACCCTCAAGATCTGTGCGTTCGTGCAACAGCAACTCCACTTTAAAATCAGTTACTATGGCTCTGTCGCCATGCAGCCTTGTTGACCGTGAGATGAATACCAGCAAAAAGATTATACTGAAGAGTGCTGCCAGATAAAGATAATCTCGTAAAGAAAAAGGACTCATTTATATCTCAATTTTTTATAATAGCATCGTTAAGATAACGTTTTCTCTATATAAAGATTGAGCTTCTGTCTGTGCTCAAATTTTCTGAGTATTAACTTTTTTTTACGCTAAGTCTCTCTTAATTACTCATTGGCACGCAACAAATTTCACAACTCTTCGTATATTTGGTACACACGAATTTTGGTAACCGAAAGGTACCAAATGCCCTAAAGAACAGTCTCAGGCTTTGATCGGCCTGGGACTTTTTTTATTTCAGGGTATTTTACATGCAATCAGCTGCTAAAAGGTGGGGTTTAAGCGTACCCAGAATATGGGTGAAGAATCAAATGTGCGCAATGGCCAGGCTAGCTCAAGCCGAAAAACACCTGAACCGATACCAATTCCGGCATCGTGCTGTAAATCTGCAAATGAGAAGTCCGAGAAGCTGTTTGAGGCGCCATTTTGTGGTGTGATAATTGGGCCGGGACCTATAACAATTACTGGCTCCCTGCTATCAACTGTAGTCCACCCGGAATCGAGAAAGAGTAAAATGTGGAAATTATAATCTCTTATCCACTCTCCCGCACGCCTTGAAGGCCTGCCGAATTGAACTTCCAAATTGCTCAATAGCATTCTGTCACCGGAGAAGAATTTATAGGGTGAACCTCTAAGTGTACCGATGCCGCCAAGATGGAAGTTCTTAAAGTCTGGCGCATCCCCGCTGATTTTACCACCCTGTACCCTCAATCTGAGCACAGAACCGGGCTCAAAATTATAGAACATCTTTGCTTCAGCTCGGTATTTGTTGAAGCGATACTCTTCATCACTCGCACCATTATCTGCCAGTTCAGCCACAATGGTACCTGCCGCAGTGAAGTGATTTGTGATAAGAATATTTCTTGGGTTCAGGGAAAGGGATACACTGTATATATCCAGGTCAATTTCATCTGAAAACCAGTCTATTGCCGGATTTGGCCTGTATGTACGCGAATATCCAAACATGGTGTAGGCGGTATTTTGCTCAATGGAAGTGAACGTATTTCGATTATAAGAAAAAGCAGCTTCAACCCAGCGGTTGGTTCTGTATGCAGTATAAATTCCAAAACCTTCCATATGGTGGTAATCCAGATAATCGTAACCGGCAAGAAATGAAGTTATGGAAGTTTCAACAAGGCCAACACGCCGGAAATCTTCGGTTGCTGTTGCATTATGATATTCAAACCCTACCAGTAATCGGTTGCTTCTGCCGATCATTTTTTCAAGGCCAATGGCGTAGTCCCAGCTTCTGGATGCAGTACCGTAACCAATAAAACCGTGCACATCTATTTGCGGAATGTTTAAAAAAGAACTTCGCCTGTGCCACTGCATTCGCTCTTTTTTCACACCAATAAACAACCCGTTTACCCTGTTGAAGTGAAACGCAGGCAAATTGGGATACTGGCTGTAAAGTGCATTACTGTAGTAAGGGCCTGCTTCAAAACTTCCGCCTAAATCCACCCCCGAAACAGACAGCCTGCGTACCACATTATTCAGCTCGGCTGTTTCTCTTTCAGTTTCTACATCTTCCCGGGTTTGAGAAATACCCAACAACTCATCTAATGATTTTGTGAAGATGGGATCACGTTTAAAAGGATCCTCTTCATCGCTCTGCTGAGCAATTGCAAGAACCGGGAATAGCAGGATGAAAAAAAGAAGTATTGTAGGCTTTCTCATAGTTTCACTTTTTTTACTGAATACGTTTCGCCGTTTAATCTGTTACACTTGGTGAAGAATTATTTGTGGACCTATTACATCTAAATACAAGCAGAGTGATATCATCATGTGGTTCGGAGCCGTTCAGCCATTCATCAATTAACTGTTTGAGATTTCCGATCACTTTTTCGGCACATTCATGGCCTGATCGTATCAGAACTTCCTCAACGGGCTTCATGCCAAGCATTTCCCTGTTGGGGTTAAACAGTTCTGTAAGGCCGTCACTCATCATTAAAAGCATATCACCGGCCTCCAGATTTACGCTTTTACTTTTATATGGGTACTCCACACTGCTGCCTAATGGCAGTGCTTTCAGGGTAATTTTTTCAACTATATTTTCACCCTTTCTGTATAAAAGTGCAGGAGGCATTCCGGCCGTTGAAATTTCAAGCCGATTACTGCTCACTTGTGCAAGCATCATTCCCATATACATCATGCGCATATTCATGTTGAAAAGCCCTTTGGACATACGGCTCAATAAAGTACTTCCATCACTTTGATGTACCAAAGAGTGGAAATAGCTTTTTGCTGCAGCCACCATAATTCCTGCCTTCATTCCATGACCTGTGGCATCACCCAGTGCCAGTACCAGCGATCCGTCATTCCCGACACTGTAATCGTAATAATCGCCACCAACCTCAGTAGCCGTTTTCATATAAACAGCCATATCACATCCGGGTAGCTTTGGCATCTCTTTTGGAAGCATGGATAACTGCAGTGCCCTTGCTTCTTCAAGCTCGTTTGTTTTTCGATCGTTTTCTGCCTGAAGCAATCGTTTCTCAATTTCTCTCTCTTTACTGAGCCTCTCCTGCTCAATTGTTTTGTCTGATAGAATTTTTACTTCCGTTAATTTTGTCTGGAGATTTTTCTGGGTCTGGGCCACATTTCTCGAAAGGAAAATGGACATTGAAAGCACCAGTGCACCGGAACCCGCCATGTTTGCAATTTGTATGCTTCCGGACAGGTAGTTGAAATTGATCAGCACTGCATAAAATATTGCCGCTATAAAAATGAGAACACCTGTTCCCAAAACCCATGCATCTCCCCTGTTTCTGTAGAACATCACCAGGAGCGACCGTAAAATTTCAACGATGAATATGATTACAGCAAGCTCTCTGAGCCAAATAAGTTGTTCTGGAAAATTCCAGATGAGCACACTTACAAATACTCCAAAAACCACCAGAGAGTTTGAAAAAACAGCGCTGAACAATTTATCTATGCTGTGGGTAAAACGTGCCGCAAAGGTAAGGACCAGAACCTCACTTACTACCAAAGAACGGATAAAAAAGAGTGTATCCACAGTGTTTTCAGCAAGTTCAGCCCTGTAAATCAAGTATGTGAAGATGCCCAAAAATGCCACAAACACAGCAAAGTAGAGATTCCGTTTTTCGCCTGGATAAAAAAGAAAGAGCAACAGATGAATCACCGAAAAAGCCATCAACATGCCAATATAGAACATGTTGCTGCCGGTCCACTGCGCAAGGAAATTAATGTTCTGATTTTGATGAACCGACCAATCGCCCAATAAAAAGCGGAAACCGTTATATCCCATCAGGCGTCCTGTCATGGCATAGTCGGGATTGATGAACCGAACAGCCATTGTTTGAATCTCATCACCATTAAACACGATAGGAACCGGCTTCTTGCTGTTGTAGCTGATTACCTCAGCGGGCTCTGTGGAAAAATTTCCCAGTTCATAGATTTTTTCTCCATTCAGATAAATTTCAGACGCTCCCAGATGGCGATCAATGATCAGGGCGATTGGTTTTCCTGAGAGCTTTTCATCAACCTTAAAATCTTTTCTGAACCATCCGATACCCTCAAAATCGAGAAACGACAAATCGGGCTCGATTAAATTGGTACTGATTGTTACCCAATCACTGTCATCATATTGCTGAGCTGCCCGTTCGGGATCATCACCCGCTTTAAATTTCCACCGATCCTGAATAAAAATGATGCTATCCTCATTGAGCATCGCATCGGGTGTGAGAACTTCCAGCTCATCCGCAAATTGAAAAAAGGTATCCTGAGCATGCAAATCCTGGGCAAATGCACTCAGTAATCCCCAAATAAATATGATGAGTGAATATCGGTTCACTGGTTCGTCTGTTAATGTTTCTCTGAAACCCGAATTGTGCCGGATACTGTAGCCATCTGAACCGGTATATCGCCATCGCGCAATACGATATTGCGTTCGTTCATTCTTTGTGATTGCCGTGATATAGATGTTTGCTGAACACCTGTAAGATCGAACCGCAATGCCCTTCCTTTAATGTCGTACCCATTATCTGAAGGTATGGCAAGGTGAACGTTTCCGCTCACCGTTTCAAGATAAATTCCGCTGGTAACATCGGTAAAATCTGTGATGATATCGCCGCTTGTTGTAGCCGCTGCCAAATCTCCGTTCATTCGCTCTACAAAAATACTGCCGGAAGTTGATCTCACTCTCACTTCACCTTCATTGTCCGCTATATTGATATCACCGGTAACGGTTTTTGCAAAAACAGTTCCTCTCAAACTCTCTAAATCCATACTTCCTGTGGCTGATATAACCCGAATTTCTCCGCTGGAATTTTTTACCGATAACTCACCATGTTGATTCTGTAAATAGTGAATTCCATTTGCTCCATCAAGATCGATGTTGCCATTAATCGTTCTTAAATCTGTTGATGCATCCGCAGGAACCTGAACCACAAAATGGAACTGCACATCACCACCTCTTCTGGAGGAACCTCCCCGGCTTCGGTCTTCTACCGATGCAATGATTTGATTGCCTCTTTTCTGAACTACAATCCTGAAATTATCGAGATTTCGGGTGCCCGACCATAACGAGAAGCTGCGTTCAACATACAGATCCACCTGCACTCCATTAATTGCAGAATTTTGGTACACATCAATATTTCCATTGATGGTATTTACAGAAATTTTGGGTGAGCTTCCTACCTGAAAAAATTCAGATATGTAGGGATCATCAATTGTAATTTCTGTAGATGGCAGCACGATATTTGCTGCAGCTTGCTGGGCTGAAACACCATCAAACAGAATAAGTGGCAGTGTGAGCAGAAGAGCAAGCTTTATGATGTGAGCATTCACAATTTTCATACGCTTAATAGTTGATGATATAAGTATTCTTTTCTGAGAGAAGCACGATTTATCATCTGCTGCAATCAACTATATGTACGCTTTGATGTGATGGAAGTTGCAGACCGAAAAAATCAAATCACAGAGTATTAATTAAGAACTCTTTAGCCGGCTTTAGTTACTCTTTGATGTGGGCAATGATTCTGAGCGGAGCGCCACTCCCATCTTTTATTTTCATGGGAAGGGCAACAACATAAGCACCTATCGGTGGCAAACGATCTAAATTAGCCACATTTTCAAACCCGGGGATATTTTGTTCGAACAAAATCTGGTGGCTTTCAAACAACTCTGATTTGCCAAAATCGAGTGATGGCGTATCAAGACCTACCGCTTTGATGGTTCTGTTATCAACCAGCCATTGCGCAGTTTCAGGATGAATACCCGGAAAGCTTAATTCGGCCACTCCCTCTTCGCCTCTTTTTTCTGTACCAAGATATGCTGCGGCATCCGGCCAAAAAGCTCCCATACCGGTATGAAAAAGAAGAATCGATCCATCCGGTATTTCGCCATGTTCAATCTCCCATGTAGTCAAATCAGATATTTGTATTTCATAATCTCTGTTTTGTGATACCTGCTCGGTTACATCCACAACAATTGCTCTTCCTGTTAGCTGATCAAGCCCTAACTCATCTACAGTTTTTCTGTTTTCGTAGAAATGAATCGGGGCATCAAGATGGGTACCGCCATGTTCGGCTGTGCAAAATTCGAACGATTCGTAGTAAAATCCGCCATCGGTGATGCCTACAAAAACTGTATCGATCTTAAATGTGCTCGACGTGGGCCAGAATAGTGTTTCTTCAGAATATTCGTGAGTCAGGTCAATCCAGGTACCATCTTCCCACTCAACTGTTTCATTTTGTATGCAGGAGATCAGAAGTCCGGTAATCAGGAGTAACGGGAGTAATTTGTTCATCATAATTGGATGGATTTCAATTGACTCCCGAAATAAATCAATAATATTCTAAATAACAATCAATGGATTACGGTTTTGTAAGATGCTGAAAATCAAAACCCGATGGCTGCTGGAAAATTCTCAATCCAAACTCAGGAGCTACGGCAATCAGATGATCAAAAATATCCGCCTGAATCGCTTCATATTCTGCCCATGCTGTGGTGTCGGTAAAGAGGTAAACCTGCAGTGGAAGTCCTCTTTCCGTGGGTTCGAGCTGCCGAACAAGCATCAGTAAGTTTTTATTTGATCGCGGATGCTTCTTAAGATATTCTATGATGTACGCCCTGAATGTACCGATGTTGGTGAGCCAGCGCCCATTGGTTAATGTAGTGCGACTATCTTTAAGGTGCTTTGAGTTGTAGGTGTTAACATCGTCCATCTTTTTTGAGATGTACTCGTCAAGCAAGTGGGATGTGCGCAATCGCTGAATCTCCTTCCATGAAAGAAATCGAATGCTGGATATATCGATATTGAGCGATCGCATGATTCTCCGCCCGCCCGATTCCTGCATACCGCGCCAGTTTCGAAAGCTGTGATCCAGAAATTTATGGGTTGGAATAACTGTGATGGTTTTGTCCCAGTTCTGTACTCGCACAGTATTCAGGGCGATATCAACCACATCCCCATCAGCACCAAAGTTCGGCATTTCAATCCAGTCGCCCACACGAATAAGATCGTTATTGGTGAGCTGTACACTGGCCACCAGCGAGAGCAAGGTATCCCTGAACAAGAGAAGTATTATCGCCATAATGGCACCAATACCACTTAGAAAGAACCACGGTGATTTGTCTGCCAGACTTGAAATAATGAAGAAACCGGCAAGTACATAGATAACCACTTTTCCCAGCTGTATGTAACTCTTAATGGGTGCTTTATTCTCTTGCGGCCTCATCAAATAGAGTGTATGAACGGAAGAGAGAAATGCATCAAATACCCTTGCCCCTACAAGTATCATGGTGGCAGCAGCAATTCTGATCACAAATTCAGTGAGAATGGAGTGTATTTCAGGTAATAATCCCAGGCCGTTGTAAATAATCTGTAACGGTACTATAAACAGTGCACGCTGTGGCAGCTTGTGTTTCAAAATTACCGCATACCACTCTGTGGTGGTTTTTTCATCCAGCTTGTGAAGCAGTTTAATAATCCAGTAGCGAATTATGAGGTGTATAATCCCGCTCACCAGAAAAATGATGGCGAGTGCAAGTCCCTCCTGTGCATAGGGAGTTTGCATCTCTTGCGGAAGAAATCCAACAATATTGTCTAAAAGCTGGTTTTGAATGAAGTACATCATAATATTTGTGTAAAAAAAAGACCCCATTAATTTATGAGGTCCGTTTTTCTGTTTTTAAAAATCTGAAATATTCTGTGCCTTAAGTTAGCACTTCTTACACCTTAATTCAGTTCTCAATTTAATCTTTCCATACTGTTTTCAAGCAAGCGGATATGATCAAATTTGACATCATAAAGCATTCGGCTTCTTTCTGCAACTTCGCTTGATACTGAGCCCCAATCAGATGCGCGTTCAAACGCAGATCCTTTCCGGTAGATATTACCCGCAGTGGTGATGAACATTCCGGTAGTGGAAACTCGTAACGTCTCATCGAGCACAGACCCATCATCATAATTAACCGTACTCACCAATCGACTTTCTGAATTGAGGTGATACTCAAGTGCACCGAGCAGTGCTGTATCCGATAACTCACCGATCACCTCAAAGAGATCTTCTCTCTCGTTGGTGATATACATAGACGTACCTTCTCGTTCACGGTCAAATGAATAGCCGCCACCGATATGGTTCAGAAACTGGTACCAGTCATATATATCTACTTCATCTGAGGCAGCTGAGGCGCCATCATAAGTGAACTCAATTTCGGAGGGCAATCCCCACGGGCGAACTAGAGGATTCACGGCTTCAAACATTGAAACGGTTCGTTCGAAAATGGTGTGTGCTGTTTCACGGTCTTCATCAGTTCCAAACATGTAAAGCATATCATACATCGATTTTTTTCCGCGAATCATCGCGCCTACAGCATCGAGCATCCAGATAGTTCCATCACCAAAATCATAAATGGATGCCTCTTCAATCCAGGCATCATCGAGTATCTCAGCAATTGAGCGATAGATCTCTACCATCTCATCCGTGCTGTAATTTAGCCACGCTTCAAGTGATTCCTCAGGCATTAAACCCATATTGTCTTCCCCACCGGGTTTGGCCCAGATAATCCAGGCGTAAGCGTGCCCATGAATTCCGCCCAGGCCATAACTCATGCTTTTGTGATCCACTGTACCATCTTCGTTCAGAAACTTTCCATCAAACAGCACTTCATCCAAGAGATATCTGCCAGGCATCACCAGATAGTTGGATGGCTCACGTGATAATCGATCGTACAAAATCTGGTCATTATAACGATCGCCGCGATGGTGCATGTGATATGAATAGACAAGGTGTGGATAGACAGATAAATCTACTGCACCCGATGGTTTATAATCACGTCCAACCTTTTCGTGATACGAGTAAAACTTTCCGTTCTCATGGAAAAAGAGATCAATCTTATTTACAAGATCCAGCCAGTTCTCTGCCCTCTGGTTCATCATATCCGGATAAAGTTCTGGCATGTACGCTTCAGATGCATATTCAGAATCCCTTGAATTACCGGATATCATAAAAATTGCATGCAGCAGATTGCTGTAATCATTCACATAGATTTTTTCATCTTTGAAAACCGGTTCGCCACTCTCTGAAATTGCATAGGGTATGATAACACCGGGTTGTATTGGCTCACCCAGATCAGATTCCTCAGATGTACATCCGATCAGAACTGCCAGTATGAATATTGAAAAAAGGCTGAGTCGAAGAGTTGTATTCATTTTCTTTTTCTTGATTTCTTTTTCCGATTCGAAAATTGATAAGAGTAAGATAGATCTCTTGCGTAAAAATAGCGCACAGAAAATCTTTAAAGTAGTGAAGAACTGGTATTGCACGAGATGAGAAAGGACTTTTGATTAGTGCAACTCTTATTAATATAGCTGTGATTAACCCTTCTTTACAAATCAATTTTGTATTGTATAAGTAATGTATACTTATAATTAGTTTATATGATATTATACTTGCTTAATTATAACCTAAATAGCTCTATTAATGGTAATAATTGAACAAAATGAGTATGTGCTTTGAAGGAAATCATAGAAAAAGTCACGCTTTTTCAGCGAGCTCAAGCCATCGCAAGGTCACTTCATCAATTTCATCTTCTGTTGATTTGTACTCAGCAGCTTTTTCCTGTAGTTCTTCATAATTCAACCCGCCGATATTCATCTGCTTCTCAATCTCAGCCTTCTTTTCCTCCAGCTTCGCTATCTCTTTTTCCAGTTTTGTAAGCTCTTTCTTCTCAGAAAATGTGAGTTTCTTTTCTGAGGATTTCTTTGTCTCTGCAGATTTTGGTTTTGTTTTGGCTGCCGTAATCTCTGATTTTTGTTCCCGTTTCTTCTGCTGATCTTCCAGTAGTTTAAGCTCCCGATACTCAGAATAGGTTCCATGATGATCGAGTATATTTCCATCTCCTTCAAACACAAAGTAGTGATCTACCAGTTTATCCATAAAAAATCTATCGTGAGATACAATGATCAGGCAGCCGCCAAATCCTTCCAGAAATTCCTCAAGCTTTTGAAGGGTCTGCAGATCAAGATCGTTGGTTGGCTCATCCAGAATCATAAAATTGGGATTCTTGATCAAAGTCATCATCAGCCCCAACCGTCTCTTCTCCCCGCCACTAAGTTTCTCTGCCGGTGTGTATTGCATCTCCGGGGTAAACATAAAATGCTCAAGAAATTGAGAAGCAGAAATTTTACTGCCGTCGGCAAGTTGAATCACCAGAGCGATATCTTTAATAATATCTATCACCCGCATCCCTTCATCGATGGTGATACCCTGCTGGCGATAGTGCCCGAATACAATGGTTTCTCCGGTAATAATCTCACCTGAATCTACGGGTTCATCCCCTGTTAAAATGTTTAAAAATGTACTCTTGCCCGCTCCGTTCTTCCCGATAATTCCAATTCTTTCACCACGATTAAAAGAGTAGCTGAATTCATCCAATATCACCAGATCATCAAACTTTTTGGTGATTTTTTTCACCTCTAAAACCTGTTTGCCCATTCGGCTCATGGTTGTTTCAAGGCGCATTTCACTATCGGGAGAATTATCCTGAGCTTTCTTTTTGGTTTCATAAAACGCTTTAATTCGGCTCTTCGATTTGGTTGTGCGCGCTTTTGGGCCTCGGCGCATCCACTCCAGCTCCTGTTTAAACAGCTGCCCAGCTTTGGCAAGCTCAGTTTGCCGTACAGCTTCCCGTTCTGCCCTCTTTTCAAGAAAGTACTGGTAATTTCCTTTGTGATGGTACAATTCACCATCGCTCATCTCGATGATGTGAGTACAAACCCTGTCAAGAAAATAGCGGTCGTGAGTTACCATCAGGAGTGTAGTTGTCGACTTTTCCAGGTACGCCTCCAGCCATTCAATCATCTCAACATCCAGATGGTTGGTCGGTTCATCCAGAATCAGCAGATCGGGATCGTCAAGCAACACAAAAGCAAGTGCCACACGCTTCCTCTCTCCACCGGAAAGTGTTGAAATGGATTGCTCCAGATTGTGGATATTTAAAACACCCAAAATCTGCTCCATCCGTTGCTCATAACCCCAGGCGTTGGCAGCATCCATCTTTGCGATGGCTTTTTCAAATGCCGCGGCAGTTTCATCGTTGTAATTTTCAGCCTGTGCATTGGCTGCCTGCTCGTAAGCTCTTACAATTTTCCCTGTATCTGAGTGTCCTTGCGAGATAAACTCACTGATTGTGAGATGCTCATCAAGTTCGGGTTCTTGTTCCAGATAGCCAATTCGAATGCCATTTCGAACCATCACCTCACCGGAATCAGCTGTCTCCTTACCCGCTAAAATTTTCAAAAGGGTTGATTTACCCGTTCCGTTTTCTGCGATAAGTGCCGTTTTATCGCCTTTTGATATGCCAAATGTAATATTCTCGAAAAGTGGTTTAAGGCCAAAGCTTTTCGAAAGGGAGTCAGTAGAGAGATAGGTCATGTATATTTTTGACTTGAAAAATAATTTCTCAAAAGATAATGATTCTATATGAAGGAAACGGGGAATCTGCTCCTATTTTATCCGTGCAGAATTGTAGAGTTTCTAATACTTTTTTGGACTGCTAAACCGCATTTCAGAGCCGGTTCGAAGATTTTTATGCTTGGTTTTTCGGCCGGCAACTCTCTTTCTCCACATTTTAAAACTTGATGACTGCATTTCTTTACGCATCAATGCAATGACCTCTTTTTCGCCAAGGTTAAACTGAACTTCAATCGCTTCGAAGGGAGTTCGATCTTCCCATGCCATTTCAATTATGCGGCTTATTTCAGATTTCTTCAGATTATTCATTTATCCGGATTTAGAAATAAAAACACCGAAATTCGCTGAATCGTTTTAACATTTTAGACATATGCCAAAGAATAAGACATGCTAATCTCTTATCTTTTCGCACGATTTAATCTTCAACTACAGAGTTTTATTGATACCAATACCGATGAAAAAACTTGTTCTCCTTTTCATTCTGTCTGCAATCATTTCACCTCCCCTATTTGCTCAAATAAGTGCTGAACTCGACAGTATCACCGTAACAGCATCAAGAATTACTACCACAATTTCTGAAAGCGGCAAAAGTGTTTCCGTTATCACTCAGGAGAATATACGTTCGATGGCTGTTACCTCAGTTGATGAACTTCTTCGTTCTCTTCCCGGAGTAAATATTAATGCAAGGCAAGGATTTGGGGTTCAGGCTGATGTTGGCATTCGGGGAAGTACGTTTTCGCAGGTACTATTTATGCTGGACAATGTACCACTGAACGATCCACTTACTGCTCATTTCAACACAAATATACCTGTTTCACTTTCTGAAATCGGACAGGTTGAGCTGATCAGAGGGCCTGCCAGCACATCATTCGGGGCCGATGCCGTAGGTGGTGTGGTTCACATCAAAACAAAGATGTACCTTGAACGGGAAATTGACACCCGAAATGGTTTTCTTCACCATTTCAATACCGATGTTGCAGCAGGCGAAAATGGCTTACAAATGCTCGATACAGCTGCCGAATTCCAGGCAAACCGGTGGAGATTCAGTGCTTCTGTTCGGGCAAGCAGTTCTGATGGTGAAACGTTTGCCAATCCCGGTTTTGCAGAGGGAATATCCGATCAGCAGGAGTACAACAGCTACTTTAAGCTCTTTAATACCTCCGCTGCCGTTTCGCGCCGGTTTAATGATAACTGGTCGTGGTATGTACGGGGAGGATACGATAAACGGGATTTCGATGCCCGCTACTTCTACACCCGCAGTATTTTTGATGAATCTGTTGAAGAGATCACAAACCGATGGGGATTAACATCTCTAAACTACAATAACGGAAATCACAGAACGGAATTGAATGCCTCATACAGAGTGGTGGATGACATTTTTGATTTCAACCCTGCCATTGCACCGGCAAATGAGCATACCACCGGCCTACTGTTTCTCAATCTTTCCCATCAGTATGAATTTGATGCAGAGAAATTTCGATTCCTGGGTGATCGGCTAAACAGAGTTCGCCTGATGGTTGGTGCTCAATATCTTGATAAGAAAATTGAGAGTACCGATCGGGGGAATCATCAGGAATCGATGGGCGGAATTTACGCAATCAGTTCTGCCCGGTGGAGCGGCGGTTTAAATATCACCACAAGTTTACGCCTGCAATTTGATGCCCTGGGAAATGCCGATCTGCTGCCGCAACTCAGCACATCCTACAACCTTGAAACCATCACATTCAGAAGTTCTATTGGTCAGGCCGTTCGAACTGGTGATTTTACCGAAAGATATATCTCCTCTGCCCTGCCAAACCTAACACCACTCAGAAATATTGGTAATCCCGATTTAGAACCGGAAAAATCCCTCACGTTTGATGCCGGTTTCGATTGGACTCCCGTGCACCAGATCAAACTATCGCCAACTTTTTTCTATCGTTCATCAAGTAATCTGATTGATTATGCACTCACCAACTCCGGTCAGATTACAAATGCATCGAACTTACTGCCGGATGAAGACTATTTTTACGCTTCAAATATTTCAAGCAGCAGTGCACGCGGTGTGGAAATTTTTCTGAATGGAAATTTCAGGCTTACAAACAGCCGTTCCGTTGCAGCAAATACCGGATACACCTATATCAAAACTACCAGCGATCAGGAGACTGTATCGAGATACATTGCCAATCATCCATCGCATCAGGCTAGTTTTTCTGCAGATTACAGGAGCTCTTTTTTCACAATTCAGTCTCAATCGAGCTACAATGTTCGTTCACCTGAAGCGGATGCCATTGTTTCCGGAGATGTGCCTTCATCTTATTTTATGACTCATCTGAGGTTTGCCGTTTCGCCATTTGGTGAAGGTGTTCAGTTCTACAGCAGAATCATTAATCTCACCAACACTCAATACCAGGAGATTTTAGGTGCACCCATGCCGGGCCGCTGGGTAATGGGAGGAGTTCAAATCTCATTGTAGATTCTTCCTTGCTGAATTCATTGAACTTTTACAGATTGATGAATGGCCTTTTTTATAAGAAAAGCATTTCGATCCGGACCTCTCAGACTTAATCTATCCAAAGGCGGACTTGGCCTCTCTGTTGGTATTACAGGTGCCAGGCTTGGGGTTAATCGGCGCGGAACCTATGTCTATGGAGGCAGACACGGCCTTTACTACCGCAAACAGCTCGGTTCTAAATCGCGTAAGAAGGGGAGTTCAAATCAAACCGGGCACAAAGGCGGAACCCGACGGGGCGAAACAGTTGATCTTTTCACTGATACAGGCACTACTTTCCAGCCGGTATTCAAAGGGTTTAAAGCCTATCCACTACCCGATTTACAAAGAGAGAAAGATTGGTTTTTGAACCCAATTATCATTCTCATTTTACTGGCTCTTGCTGCTTTTGGTGTAATTCAAAATTCGATCGCTCTATGGGCGATTATGATGATTCTGCTTGCCCTGCTTACAGTTTTCTGGATCAGAAACTATATCTGGGAAAAGAGAGGAAAAAGCCTCGTTGAACATACTACTAAAGTTTTTGAACGTAGTCCCGAATCGGTTGATCATACAGAAATTCTTGCGTTTTCTGCTAAAGCCCCGAAAACGCATAAAGCCCATTATCTCGGGGATCTCTACACCCTATTACTTCAAATAGCACTTGAGCAACCTGATGATGTTCACATAAGAGTATTTAATACTCTTGAGAAACAGATCCCTCTTTCAAATGCCATCAAAAACAAAATCAAACGCGCATTTCTCTCTCAGGCTCTGGACAATGTACTTGAAGATCATCTGTTGAGTGAAGAGGAAGAGAATCAGATGAGAAATCTGGTCCAAAAATTAAATCTGCCGGAAGATTTTGCCCGTGAAGAACTGAACTATCTTGCTATAGGAGCTGAAATCAGAAGAGAGATCGAGTCTCCCTTGAGCGAAATTGAAGCCCCCATTCCGCTGGTGAGGGGTGAGCGCTGTTTTGCAGTTTTCGATGATGCTCGCCTGCTCGAAGAACGTGTGTTGAATCGTTTTCAGCGAAATCTTGTACAGTACAGGGAGCTCGGTTTTGAAATCCAGCTGAGCGGAACATTAACAGTAACCGACCGAAGAATAGTGTTGACCGGCAGGGGATCAAGAGAGTACAGGCTTAATCGTATTGCAGACATTATTACTGATCTTGAAGCTAATGTAATCGAACTGATTCTCACAAATCGAAAAAACCCTGTGTTTATTACACATTCAAAGATATTACTTCTCGCATCACGAATAGAAAAAGTACGCTCAGCATTTATTTAGTTTGATTTCGATATAACATATAGAAAGAATCGTCAGTTAGAGCGCAGTCCCGACGCTTTTCAGGAGGGACGAAGTTGAAAACTCATATTTCGACTTCATTCCTCGGAAAAAGCACCCTCGGAATTGCGCTCAATATGACGGATTCAGTCATATTGTTCATTCTTATATCGAACTTGCGTTATTATAAAAGCTGATGATTGAGGTTCACTTTCCATTCTAAAAGCGATACCTTTTTGAAAAAATTAATTCAGCTAACAGCAGGATGAAAAACCCACTCTCTTCAGATTTTGTCATTGGATTTTTAGGCGCAGGACAACTCGCACGAATGTCGGCATTGCAGGCTTTTCGATATGGAATGCAGGTTGCCGTTTTCTCCGATCGTCCGGAGAATGAACCTGTTCAATTCATGACGCCTCACTCTGTCTCCGGCTCATTTGATGATGTGGAATCGATGCTTGATTTCGCTAAAAAATGTGATGTGATTACTCTTGAAAATGAGTTTATTGACTCCACTGTACTTGAGAAACTCCGGGAAAGATCCGGAACACCCATCTTTCCATCACCTGAAAGTTTCAGATTGATTGAAAATAAATTGATTGAGAAACAGACATTCGAAGCCGCGGGGATTCCTGTAACACCTTATAAGCTGATCAGAAAAAAAGAAGACATCGTTCAGTTTGGTGAAGAATATGGCTGGCCCTATCTGCTTAAATCATCAAAAGGCGGGTATGATGGTTACGGCAATGAAACAGTGAAAAATGCAGAGGACGCTGAGCATGCATTCAAAAAACTTGGCGGAGAAAAGGGGCATGATATTTTGGCTGAAGCATTCGCAGATTTCACTCATGAACTTGCTGTTCAGGTAGCCCGTAATGAAACAGGTCATGTTGTTTACCCCTGCTGTGAAACTGTTCAGAAAAATCACATCTGTGTGGCTGTAAAGTCGCCAGCGCCGGTATCAGAAAACATCCAAAAGCAGGCGCAAGATCTTGCTCTTAAAGCCACCGAGGCCATTGATGGAAAAGGTATTTTCGCTTTTGAATTTTTTCTTACTACAGATGGAAGGTTACTTCTTAATGAATCGGCTCCAAGGCCTCACAATTCCGGACACTACACCATTGAGGGGTGTATTACGTCTCAGTTTGAGAACCATGTGCGTGCTGTTTGCGGCCTGCCGCTTGGGAGTTCAGAAATGATTCGTCCGGCAGCAGTTATGATCAATCTTTTGGGAACGCATAACCGTAATGCAGTGGTGGAAAATGCAACGGACGGAATGATTGAAACGGATACCCATTTGCACTCCTACGGAAAACTTGAAAGTAAACCCGGGCGGAAAATGGCTCATTTTACCATGCTGGGAGATGATCTCGAAATAACATACCGCCGTGCAACAGAACTGACCAATTCCATAGAGATTTAGATTGACTGATCTTTCCCTGAACTTTGATTTTTTTGCATCATGGAAAGCTGCCATAAATCGGTGTTATTCAGCTTTAGAAGTGGCTGCATGGCAAGTTTTCCTGTTTTTCCAATTTGCTTTTCGAGGTAGTTCAATTCAGAAAATTGTGCTTCAATCTCGGGGTCGGGAGGCAGATCAAAGCCGCTCTCCTTCATAATTAATATTCCTTTCGCTTTGATTGATAGTTCCAGGTAGATCCTTAGATAGCAGATAATATCACCCACAATTGCCGGTGTGAATTTATTTTGTATCGAGCTTAGATATTGCCCCAGCCGGGTTTCAGAAATATTACCGGCCATGAGAAGCCTCAGTATCTCCATATCTGAATCGAGGCCGGTACCCAGCCAGTTTCGGGTATTCTGCTCACTCTGTTTAAAAATCATGATAAAAATCGGTGGAAGAAACAGAAGAATAAGCAATGCTGATGTTAGTGGAGGCAGAATAAACATGTTAAATGCTGCATGAAGTACGATGGCTGCAAACAAACCGGGCATAAAAATGAGTAAATCCGGCCACTCTTTACGGTCTGATAAATCTTTTGATATCACCGCGGCAATTGCCACAGTTCCGCCATGCATAATAGCCGTTCCAAATCCGCGCACAAACCATGTGAGCAGACCTGCATCGGTGAGCATATTCATGTAGTAGATGTTTTCAATGATTGCAAAACCGGCACCGACAGCAAACCCCAGAATTGCAGCATCCACCATAAAACCAACCTTTCGTGCTCTTATAAGGTACAAGATGAATAGAATTTTAAGTATCTCTTCAGAAACAGGAGCTACATATCGTGAAAATGAGACGATATCTATTTCCAAATGGCTGATTAAACCTGAATTGACAAAAATTGCTGCAAATGCTGCTGAAAACCCAATCATTATAGCTGTAGCAACCTGCTTTATTTTTACCAGCTGGTAACTATCCATCACCTTCATGAACAGAAGAAAGAACAGTATGGGTAAAAAAGCGATGGCAATTTCAGCTGCTGTCTGCATAAATAGTAAGGTTATCTGTTTACCTCATTAATCTTAGTGATATCATCACTTCATCACTTCTCTCACCCGTTATATCATTCCAGGCGGAAGCATATCCGGCTGAAAACGTAGATTGAAGAATTGAGAACATCACAAGGCGAATATCCAGCTGAGCACCAACATTATAATATCTTTCCCGAAATTCATCACTGTCGAGATTAGTCACCAGACCGGTTGAAAAGAGACTGAATTGTGCCCAGTTTGCATAGAGATTCATAAATCCCGCACGCCGAAATCTGATTGGTGGTAAAATCCATTCAGCCATTAATTTGGTGTAGTTGGTACCTCCTGCTTCGTTCAGTTCCGTGCCGGGGAGTGAGTAAAATGACCGATATCGCCGGCTCGGCTGATAATCGATCCAGTTATTGCCAAACCCGCCGAAGTAGAAATTTCCAAGTGGTTCTCTTCTGGGTGAGAACGAGATACCTGCCGAAGATCGAATCCAGAAAGATGAGTGGTTTATCGGCAGGGCAAATCCGTAATCGAGGTTTTGATTGATCCGCGGAAACAGCCTCCCCTCCACCAGATTATTCGAACTGTAGAGATCCCACATAATTCCTTTTTCATGATCAACCGCACCCAGTGAAAAGAGTGTTGATCGATAACTTAAACGGGCATTTACACTCAAAAAACTACTGAACGAAGTAAGGATATTCTGAAAATCAGGCAGCCTTTCCATTCCACCATAATATGCTGTGGTAATATTGAGATCCATATTTCGCGGCACCTCATAAATCAGGTTTTTATTATAGCTTAACCCGACTGAATAGCCCTTACGGCTGGTTTTTGTAGGGCCAAACAGATCATAAAAATCTGCCGCATTGTAGTTGGCAAAAAGTCGCCATGATGGCAGCTGATAGCTGAATGAGGCGTGAAATTGCTCATCATTTGGCACATTTGTGTGCGGAGACCATGATGCTGAAATGCTCATACTATGAAGACGAAGCAGGTCATTAAAATCTGCCCTCATTCCTCCAGCTACATAATCTTTATACCCCTGAACTACAGGATAGGCCGAACTGAATTGAAGATTGCTGAATGATGAGTAATCAGACTGACTGATAATCAACGTATCAACATCGATGGTGGCTGGTGAAGGAGGTGCAAGCATCAGATCGATCACCATCGGGTGAGTTTCTACAATTTCCTGGCCCAAAAACCGAATAGCGCTAACCCTCTCAACGGGTTCATTGGGAATTTTTACAGGTAAAAAACCCTCCCCTGTGTATTCAAATGCAATTAGAGAATCCTGCCATACAGGTATGGGTTTGAAAAAGCCTGTCTCAGCATTGGTGAGCCATCTTATCTCTTCACTCTCAAGTTCATAACGTACAATGTTCGAAACACCACTATAATACGTTGAACCAAAAATAAAGTCGCCATCGGGCGAGAACGTAAATCCTGCAGGAGAACTTTCTGCAAAATCGAAAATTTCCCGGGGATTGAATTTGCCGGCAAGCAGTTCTTCAGTCTCCATCATCATTAACTTTTGGTACCCGCTAACATCTGCTATAGCCGCAGTGAGTAGTTTCCCATCAGGCGACAGATCAATATCAAAGATATCTTCCCCATATGGCATGGAATGAATTCTGTTCCATTCGGTATAGGGGTAAGGAATTCGAACGATGGATACAATTCCGTTATAGTGGCGCACACCCCAAAGAGATTTATCAATCGGGTTGAATGCCAGATCTCCGGTTCGAACATTCCTGATCAGCCGCTGACTTTGACCTGTTTCAACATTAACTGAATACAGATTTCGCCAGCCGTTATTATCATTTGTGTAGAAAAGAGTTGATGTCCCCGGGTCATAAGCGAGTGAACTCACAAAATAGAGTGCAGGTCCTTTGATATCCACGAGCCTGCGCATAGACCCATCGTTTGGGTTGATGATGGCAATGTGAGCTACTTGACCCGGATAGGCAATTGCAGCGAAAATCCGGTCATTCTCCTCATCATAAATAGCCCTGGAAACTCCGCCTAATGGTAAATTTGTGATTGGTTTTCCTTCTGTTATCGGGTTTGATCTTATACGTTCAAGATTTGCCTTCTGCCACTCATTTTCCCACTCAATCCATTTCGACCATTCATTATCGAGGGAAGTGCCATATACATTTTTAAACTGGCGTGAAAAATAGCGCTTACTATCATCCGACCGTGCCGTCCATTCGATCAGCTTATCAGGCCCGTACTGCAGAGCCAGATACGACATGAACCTGGTACCGTACATATAAGAGTGTGCCCCCACCTGAAAGTCGATCGTAGTGCCCTCCGATTCAAGCCCAACAGCATCATAAATATATGCCTCATCACGTACCATCGTTCGGAACATCATTTCGTCGTAAGCTCCCATCACCCGGCCAATTCCACCAGACATCCAGGTGGTTAAAAATTCTGCAATACCCTCGTGGTACCATCGGGGTGAATATCTGCGGGGTGTGGTCATGTATCCGTAAATCATGGATATCGGATCACTTTGTGCGGGGTCTACTTTGCCCATAAACAGATTTCTGTAAAAGCGGTCAGATCGTGAAGCTTTATCCAATGCTACAATGTGAACCAGTTCGTGATTGGCCAGAACATTAATTCTCTCATTGGCGGGATTGGTTTCGTATGCGTAATGGAATGGTGCAATGCCCATGAATACTACATTTTGAGGAACAGCAGATGCACCGGCATTCCCAAAATCGCCAAAATCCTGCATAATAACAGTAATCTGCTCGGATGGCTCATAATTAAAAAGTGCCCGATGGAAATTGAGAGCATTGGTATAGCTGCGAATTGTGTGATTAAGCAGGTACTCGTGCCCGAAATCGTAGTAGATCAGATTAAAATCTTCGGTTTGTACCGATTTAAACTGAGCCTGTACAGGTTGTTGATACAGAAAAAAGGACAAAAAACCAGTTAGAATTATACCGGCATATCGAATGGAAGTGAATGGCATGTTTTAAGCCCCGTTTAGCATGATGTTATCGTACCCCGTTAATGTTGCATACTTCACAAAATGAAAAAATACCCCGGACTTATACCCGGGGTATTTGTAACATGGCTAAAGTGATTTTCCAGTTATCTGCTTTGCAGATTGAAAGCTTCCCTGTTCATTAGCTCAAAAAATGCAGGTGAATTCATCATTGTGAGGAAATTGGGATTATTTGCAAGTTCCAGGAATGAAGCGTTATTAGCTAATTCATTAAATGATGGATTTGCAGCCAGTTCAGCAAACGATGGGTTTGCGGCCATTTCATTGAATGATGGGTTAGCAGCCAGCTCAGCAAACGATGGATTAGCAGCCAGTCGGGCAAACGATGGGTTTACAGCCAGTTCCATGAACGATGGATTTGCGGCCAGCTCAGCAAACGATGGATTCGCGGCCAGTCGGGCAAACGATGGGTTTGCAGCAAGCTCCATAAAGGCAGG
>JAFIES010000037.1 GCA_020832415.1 Balneolaceae bacterium
CCCTGAACACGGGTGTGCTTTAAGTTTTGCGCGTATTTGAGAATGGATTCAAGCTCATCGGGGTCGCAGCCACTTTTTTGATCTTCCGAGCTGATGTTCACTTGTATCAGCACATCAATAACTCTGTTCTCTTCACCTGCCCGCTTTTCCACCTCTTTCAGTGCTTTTTTCTTATGTATGCTCTGAATCCAGTTGACTCTGTGCGCCATATATTTGATTTTGTTAGTCTGAAGATTACCAATAAAATGCCACTGAACAGCTTCGTTTTTAATGGCATCCATGCGATCTTCAAGTGCTTTAGCCCGATTTTCACCAAAATGGATGTGTCCGGCTTCAAGCAGCTTTAACACATCTTCATCCGGCTTGGTTTTACTTACGGCAACCAGGGTTATCTCAGAAGGATTGCGGCCGCTCGCTTCACAGGCTGCTTCTATTCGCTGTTTAATAGATTGATACCGGGTAATGATTTCAGAAGGCATAAACGTTATTCAGTACAAATTTAAATCTTGTTAGTATTCTTAACCTGAAGGTACGGGTAAATCATTTCAATTGAGAAGCAGGTGTGGCAGAAGCCTGATCAAAAAACAACTAATATCTGTTTCAGTTTTGCAAAGTCATACATATTCGTGCATTGGTCGCGATATTTTTTAACAAAATGGGTTGTTATGAGAGAAATCTTGAATTTTCATTAATATTAAGTGATCGGCAAATTGCCGGATCATCAGCATAACTAATTTAAAGTTGACGGGATGTTGAGAGAGTTACAAAACCGTTTATTGAAAAACTTTCCTAAGAACTACCTGTTGAAGTATCCGGCCAGAGGCGCTTTGATTATAGCCCTGTTCAATTTTGTTTTTTTGATGATATATCAGCCGGCTAAAACCCATCCCGGTTATTTTTTAAGCTACGAAATAACTATGGCTCTCTATTGCATTGCGGTTGGCTTTGTTGCTTTTGTTGCAATCTATGTATTGAGATTGAGTAGTTTCTACACGGATGAAAAAAGATGGAATATCATAAAAGAGATATCAGCAATTTTCATCGTTTTGTTTGCAATGGGAATAACCGTTTATTTTATGGCATTTCTCATCGAAGAACCGGCGAATAGATGGAACGCTGATACCCTTTTTGATTCGATTTCATCCACCTTCTTAATCGGGGGGATTCCACTCTATCTGTTTACTATTGTTAATATCAATCAACTGTTTCAAACAAAACTCACTCAATCTGCAAACAGAGATGGTGCTGATCATTCCGAATCTCACGGGCATTTTATCACAATCGATACTGCACTGAAAAAAGAAAACCTCAGCTTTTATGCTTCCAAATTTCTCTATGCCGAGTCGGAAGGAAATTATGTGAATTTTTACCTGCACGGGGAAAATGGCATCCAGAAAAAGATTGTTCGCGGTTCCATCAGCAGTGTTGAGGAGCAGTTGTCAGAGATTCCTTTTCTTCTCAGAACCCACAGAGCATTCATTGTTAACCTGAAAAAAGTTGAAGAAGCTAACGGCAATGCACTTGGATTTCGGCTCAAAATTAAAAGTGTAGAGGGAGAAATTCCTGTATCCAGAAGGCAAACCGACAGGTTCCGCGCACTGTATAGTGAATACGGTTAACCACTCATCACAAAAAACTGCCGATCATCACAATAAGGCCGCTCATTGTTAGCTATTCGTGGCAAACTCTTGCTCAGTATCCCCCTCAGTTGTTCCTCTTTTCATTCTCAGCGAACTTTCATCAGAAGCAGTAAACAACGCTGTAACATAATCAACGGAGCACAACCATGAAATCACAAAAACTACTCAGAAAAAGCATTTCGGCAACACTTTTTATATTTGTATTAATTATAAATGCACCACTATTACAGGCCCAGAATAATACGTTGATTACCGGTATTGTAACTGACTACGAAGAAAATGCAGCATTGCCATTTGCCCATGTTGCGTTATTGGATTCAACCGAAACCATTCTGATCGCAGGCACTGTCAGTGATATTGACGGAATTTTTAGCCTGAGATTTTCTGAATCAGGAAATTTCATTCTTCGGATAAGTGCAATTGGGTTTGAATCATTCTACAGGCAAATTGATACCGGTGCCGGCAATACATTTGATTTGGGAGAAATTCCTCTCGCGTTTGCACTCATTATGCACGAATCTATTACAGTGATTGGTGAAGTGACCGCGAGATCCGCTGCAGACAGAACATCATATTATGTGAATGAAAATATGGTAAATGCTTCTGCATCGGGTACAGATCTGCTGAAATTCATACCCGGAATAGAGGTGGATATCATGCAAAATATTTCCCTTGAAGGCAGCCGGGATATCATCATTTTTGTGGATGGTAAGGAACGCGACAGAAGTTATTTAAGCCAGCTTCATTCCTCACAAATAGATCGGGTGGATATTTTAAATATGCCGCCTGCCAGTTTTGATGCTTCCGTAACAGGAGCCCTCAACATTGTTCTGAATCAACAACCTGAATATTCACTCAGCGGACATCTGAATGTTGATGTGCCGACAACTCAATCAGAAAAGTATCTCTTCCCGGCATATAGTGTGCATTACAGCAGAGATAAACTGAACCTTTTTACATCCTACAATGGTGAGTTCAGCTACTTTGATGTGGTGGAAAAGTCGGAGCGATCGGCATTTAATACTGATTGGAACAGCATTCAAAATGTACGGCAGCAATACTGGTCACACAAATTTCACTACGGCCTGGATTATGCTGTAAGCAGTAATCATGAACTTGGTATCTACGGATGGTTTAATCCATATTCGCAAGAAAACAGTGGTACTGCAGAAGTACAAATAACCGGACGCCAATCAGAATTCTGGTCATCAGATAAGATAGATGATGATTCAAACCGCAGTGAATTCTACTCCGCATACTACAAATATACGCCCCGGGGCGGCCGTCAGTTTTCTGTTGATGCAGCCAGGCAAACATTGAATGCCACAAATTCTGTTACTTACATGAATCATCAGTCCGGTGAAGTTTTTCAAAATCTGATGAAACCAAATCAGCAGATTCACCGCTTCAGGGCGGATTTCAGGCAACCGATGACCGGCAGACTGATATTGGAAAGCGGGCTTCAGGCCAGAACAATGAGAATGGCTGATGAAGTAATCAGCGAATTTGGGTACCGAGATGAAAACATTGCCGGATATGGATCATTCACATATCATTCATCAGGGATTGATCTTCAGGGCGGATTTCGGGTAGAATCTGCATCATACGGCTTAAAATCGGCTGAACAAAGCCGTCATACTACATTTTTCCCAAATGCTTCGATTCGATACAGAATTGCCGAAACTTCTCAAAGCATACGGTTGTCATACCGGCGTTCTGTGCAGTACCCGCACCTTTACCAGTTGAATCCGTCTCAATCCATCGACGATCCTTTCAGCTCAAGAAGCGGAAATCCCAACTTGCTTCCATCATTTCGAAACGACCTGAACCTGGAGTATTCGTTTTTGTTTGGCAACAGTTACTTGGCGACCGGGCTGTTTTACTCATATCAAACAGATGCTATTCACAGATTAGCTGAGATCAGGCCGGGCGGAGTTTATGAATTGAATTGGCACAATCTGGGTGATGTTGAGCAGAAAGGAATTCGCATATCAGGATCAATCAACCTGGGCAACAGTACCGGGTTTCAGCCTTACCTGAGTCTTTTTGAAGTGCAAACTTCGCCTAATGGGCAGGCCGGTATAAATGGCATCAGTGCAAACCGAGCTCTGGCTTACGAAACCGGGCTATCAGCTTTTACAGGTTTTGGTAACGGGTTTACTGCCTCGGCACAATTTCAATATGCTAGCCCAAAAGCTGAAATACAGCGGTCAGTTTTCAGCGGTGCACTCTACTTTATCTCCATTGAAAAATCGTTTAATAGCGGGCTTAACGCCGGATTGGTAACCGGGCTGCCGTTTTCAAAAAGCTTTATATACCATGGCAATAAAATAGACGCGGTAGATTATCAGGCACGGTCGGAGGGTATAATCAACATGTCTGCTGTACCGGTCTGGTTTAGAATAAACTATCATTTTTCAAGAGGGGCAAGTAAAAACCGGGCAACACACGATGATTTCATTACACCGAAAATACCCCGAACCGGTTTCTAAACTTAGAAAAATAAGAGTAAAACCGGTTTGATGGAAAATCATGCCGGTTTTATTGTTGTATTAATAAACTTTCTTGCCCGATGAGGAACAGAATAGTATCCGTTGTTAAAAAACAATAAATATCTGTTTCAACCGAGTAAAATCATTCGTATTTTTCATGTCTGTGAAAAAAACAATGATGCACCAGCGAAAATCCAAATATAGGACGAGCGCAGTGTTCAACTCCCAATCTGAACACTTATCAAGTAAAATTGTGATGGGAGGGGTACTTACTTGAACACTCAGGTTCGCCATATAACAAACTTTATACACCAATGGGCTCCCCCCGGTATAAAGATGAGTTATGACAATGTTGGCCTTCTGATTGGTGACCCAGCCTCCCCCGTTTCCAGAATTTTAGTCTGCCTCGATGTAACCGAGGATATTGTGGATGAAGCTCTTGAGAAAAAATGTGAGCTCATCGTATCTCACCACCCGCTCATCTTCAAAGAAATTTCAAGTATAAACCCTATCGATGAGCAGGGGCGTATCATCTATAAAATGATTCGCAACAACATTGCCCTCATCAGCGCACACACAAATCTTGATGCGGCTCTTGATGGAGTTTCTTTTGTGCTGGCCAACAATCTGGGGCTGGATGAACTTCAGTTTCTCGACAAGGCGTACAACATCAGCCGTCGAATTTCCCTCACCACCGATTATGAGGATACCGAAGCAGTACTGAAACTGCTCAACTATCACTCAGCCGAGGAGGCGCACTTTCATGAAGTAGATGGCAGAAAGGGTGGCCAAAAACAGTTTGAAGCCATTATTGATAAGCACAATGTGATGCCCTTACGCAAAGCATTGGAAAAAGAGGGCCTTTTGAAAAAAGGCAGTTTCCAGGAGATAGAGATGGCCACACCAACCAACAACTTTGGGATGGGTGTTTTAGGTTATTACCCCGATAACGGCATTGCAATGGATGAATTTTTACACCTTGTTTGCCGCGCGCTTGATGTACCTTCTCTGCGATATTCCGGTAAGGCAGAACGAATTAAAAAAGTGGCCGTTTGTGGTGGTGCAGGCGTATTTTTGAAACAAGCCGCCATGAAAGCCGGCGCAGACGCTTTTGTTACCGCAGACATTAAATACCACGATTTCTTCACTGAAAAGCAGAATTTTCTGCTGGTTGATGCCGGACACTACGAAAGTGAATTCCCGGTTGTTGAGGCTGTTCGAAAAGAGCTCTCTGAGGCTTTTGAGCATTTAAATGTATTCTCAGCCGAACAGGTTTCAAACCCAATGAAGATATACGTAACCGATTTTGACAATAAAAACATATAAACACTCGCAAAAAACTCATGGAAGAGGTACTTCAACAGCTCGCAAACCTACAATATATCGATAGCAGAATTGATGAAATTCGTCAGTTGCGCGGCGATCTGCCCGAAGAAGTTCTTGATATTGAAACCAACATAAACCGGTTTGAAGCAAAAATTCGCCAGCTCGAAGAGGAAGAAACAAGCCTGAAAGGTGAGAGCAAAAAACTGGAACTTGAAATTGAGACCTCCCTCGAGAAAACCAAAAAGTACGAAGAGCAGCAGCTTACTGTACGTAATAATCGCGAGTATGATGCTCTGACTAAAGAGATTGAGTCTCAGAAGCAGTTTGTAGAAAATGCAAATGCACGGCTCGAAGAGATAGAGACCCGCCTTGAAGAAGTTGCAGAAGAGCTGGAAACGAACAGAAAGCTGCTTGAAGAAACCAATACGCTTCACGCAGAGAAAAAAACCAACCTTGATAAGGTTGTAGAAAGCACACAAACTGAAGAGGATAAGCTCCTCGAAAAACGTGAAGAGCTCGAAGCAGAGCTTGATAACCGGTATGTGAGAAGCTATAACAGGCTAAGAAATGGCCTCACAAATGGTATTGCTGTGGTTGCAATGGAGAAAGGAGCTGCTTTAGGTATGGCGCTTCCCCCGCAAACACAAGTAGAGGTGCGGAGAAAAAATAAGGTAATAATTGATGAACATAGTGGGCGTATTGTGATTGACCCATCGTTCTTTGCAGAAGCAAAAAAGCAGTTTAAGCTCTAAAGAAACTGCTTACAGCACTTTCATACTCTTTTCTGCGTTATAAATTGATTCAATTTTATTGAAGGTTCCCGGGCAATCGCTCTCTGAGAAATCGGGGGGAGGAAAGTCCGAACACCTACGAGAACCGTGCTTCCTAACGGGAAGATTCCGGCAACGGGATAGATAGTGCCACAGAAAATATACCGCCCCGATACTTCGGGGTAAGGGTGAAATGGCGGGGTAAGAGCCCACCGCTCCGGTGGCGACATCGGAGGCAGGGTAAACCTCACGGGGTGCAAGTTCATGCAGATTGTGCGCCTCTCGTCGCTATACAATCGGGTGGAACGCTTAAGATCGCGGCAGCAATGCCCCGGCCAGATAAATGATTGCCATCCCGGCAGAAATGTTGGGGTACAGAATTCGGCTTACAGGGAACCTTTACAAATTGAGGCTGTTCTATTACATGTAGATCAGCCTTTTTTTGTTATTGATACAGAAAAAGGGGATTTTAAAAGATGTAATTGGCAATAATAATCTGACACTTAGTGAGTTGCCATTACACGACCAAATAAAAACAAACAACAAAAAACATTTCATGAAATTATTGAAAAGCACACTTGTGACACTGGTCACATTTTTATTAGCTACCGGAATTACAGTTGCACAGGTACAGCAGCAGGCACCCCCACCGCCACAACAGCCTGACTTACCTACCTCTGCAGATGTAAGTGATGATGAAATCCTTCAGCTCGTGAGTACAATTAACGATTTACAGCCAATTGAAGAGAAAGCACAGGAAAAAATAGAAGATGCACTCGATGCGGAAGATATTACCATGCAGCGTTTCCAGGAAATGATGATGGCAATGCAGAATCCGCAAATGGCCGATGAGGTAAATGTTACGGATGAAGAGATGTCTAAACTGCAAACACTTCAGCCAACACTGATGGAAATTCAGGGTGAAGCCGAGCAGGAAATGATTGCAAAAATCGAAGAGAATGGCTTCACAATGGAGCGTTACAGAGGCATAATTATGGGAGCCCAGCAAGATCCCGAATTGATGGCCCGTCTGGAAGCCGAACTTGATGATGAATAAATCGTCTCATGATTAAATTCTAAGCCTCTGTTTAGTTAACAGAGGCTTTTTTTATGCCATGATGTTTTTGGGTCTGTGTTGATTAGTGCAGGTAAATCGACTTTCGCTAACGCCTTACAGATTTACACTATACGTGCCCTTCACTTTTCGATCCATTTCGCGGCGAACATCTTTCTCTTTGATGGTATCTCGCTTATCAAACTGCCGCTTACCTTTGGCAAGGCCAATCAAAACTTTGGCATAGCCGGCCTTGAAGTAGAGCTTTAAAGGTACAAGGGTGTACCCTTTCTGATTGAGCCCCTTGTCGATCTCGCGAATCTCTTTTTTCTTCAGAAGCAGTTTTCTCTCCCTTCGCTCATCATGATTATGATAAGAGCCAAACTCATACGGTTTGATGTACATATTCTTTAGCCAAATCTCACCCCGGTTCAGATAAGCAAATGCCTCATGAAGACTGGCCTTACCCGCCCTTATCGATTTTACCTCGGTTCCGCGCAGTGCAATTCCGGCCTCATACGTTTCATCAACGTGATAATCGAACCGTGCTTTGCGGTTTTCAATCGTAGGTGGTGCGCTTTTTTTATTTTTGTCGGATGCTTTCGCCAAGGTAATTCGTATTTCCGGGTGAACATTACTGCTGTTTTTATCAAAAAGACCGCGCTTGATGAATGTCGCAGATAAATGATATCAGCCTTTAAAGATACAGAGTATCAGGCTGATATTCAGATCATGGGATAATCAGTAATTAAAACCAACTTCGCGCAACCCTTCCAATACTTCGGGTTCGGGTTCGCGGCCGGGAATGGTTTCGTAAATTAACATGATCTGCTCAATCTGCTCACGGGCCATCGCATTGTTCGGGTTGATTCTCATTACCTCTGTAAACTGAACAAGAGCATTATTCATACGGGTTCGCATCTCGGTCTGGTCGAAGGTGTTCATGCTGTACAAACCGTAATTCAAGTGTGTTTTTTCAAGTTGAAGAAGCACTTCGGGATCTTCTCTGTCCATGCCTTCTAACAGTGAGAGAGCGGTTTCGTAGCGATCGTTTTCAATAAGCCGATCGATCTGATCCGATAGCGGGAGGTTTTCATCAATCAGCTCAGAGTCTGGCTGACCGCATGATGCGATGAAAGTTGCAATCAAAAGAAACATAAATGTATTGATGGATAATTTTACTGCCATAGAATGTAAATAGTTATTAGTTAAAGAAATAAATGGGTGTTGGGCTGATACATAAAATAAAGACTGCCATACTAATCCAGCCGAGCCGCTTTCTTGCGGGTGATAATTCCTGCTCAAAGAGTACCGGAGGATGTTCAAGCCTAACAAAATAAACCAGAAAGAAACTCCAGAAAACCCAGATTAATGAACCTGCTTGTTCAAAACCACCGGTTACAACCAGGAACACTACAGATATTGCTACCGATACCAGCCAGACCGGCGCAATCCAGGTATGTTCACCATAAAATGCTTTTTTCATCAATAGAAGTATTATGAGTGCCCAGATAAGGGTAGATACATATCCATACCCGGGAAACCATGCGTCAATATTTAAAAAGAGAAAAGGAATGGCCTCTATTCCTGCCAAAGCTGTAATGCCGCCAAAACCGATGCGGGCTACTTTTTTATGTTTCTCGTACCCGATAAGTGAGTAGAGTATATGCCCTCCATCAAGCTGGCCGATCGGTGTGAGGTTCAGGGCTGTGAAGAAGAGCCCCAGCCATCCCGCAAACAGAAAGGGGTAGTGATACATCTCGTACATGGGTGGTACATTATCGAAAAAGCTTGCAAGAAAAGAGAAGAGAATGGTGTTTCCCAGCACAATTACAGCTCCGCCCTCTTCCGGATCGGGCACATCCAGCGGTTCATCCGGGAATGTGCCGGTTTCCTGAATGTGCGCAATGATAGCATCGTGACCATCAAAGTTTTCGATATATTCTGGCCCGGGCAGGGTGGCAAAACCGTAAAGCAAGATAATTAGTGATACCACAAAACCTGCGATTGGCCCTGAAATACCGATATCGAACAGTTTCCTTGTATCACGAATACGCTCTTCAATTTTAATGACGGCACCAAGAGTTCCGATGCCAATGGGAATCGGAATGAAATAGGGCAGCGTAACTTTCACTTTGTGGTAAACCGCTGCAAAATAGTGGCCAAATTCGTGCGCGCCCAGGAATGCAAGTAATAAAACAGCAAAAAGTGCCCCCTGAGGCCACATTTCCCAGTAAGTTTCGGCATTTGCTGTTTGCCCAACCCAGATAATTCCCACAAAAGTTACACAGATAAACGTTGCAATAAACAGCAGTGAGTGCTTAATACCGGCTTTCAGTGTAATTTTGTTTTTGGATGGCTGCGGCTCCTCGGGAATATGTATGCGAAAAGGGTCGTTTTGATTGTCTTCCAAAATCCGTTTCTGTATGCTGAATAGTTTCTGTTACAATGAATCAGCTGCAATACGGGAGATCGGCAGTGTCATACACCGGGCTCCTCCCCTTCCGCGGCACAATTCGTGCCCTTCAAAGCTGATGGCAATTTTATTAGGCTGTGTTGTGTCGATTCCGCTGCCCTTGTACTCTTCGATGAATTCGTGCTGCGTCATGTGGGTATATCCATGTTGCACCATGGTTTTGAACGTTTGTGTATTTCTGCCATATCCAACAACCACTCCGGGTGCCAAGGCAAAAAGATTTGCACCATCGGTCCACTGCTCACGATACTGATTGATGCGCTCTTCTCCACCACACTTTATAAACGTAAAAGGGTGCCCTGTTAACTCTTCAAGGGTCTCTTTTAGTGAGCTGCACTGGCGGGTTTTTACAAAATCTCCACCGTTAAACAGATCCACTACATTATGTTTTTGATCCATTATTGCAGGAGGGAATGCAACACATTCGTTTACATCGGCAAAGGTAAAAATGGTATCAAGGTGCATAGATGATCGCTGTTTGGGAATATCCACAGCAAGTACGTGCTCCACACCTTGTTGCAGCAACTTTTCGGCTACACTCATCAATCCGCTGAAGGATGTTCTTTCACTCATCCCGATAAGCACAATTTTATCGGAGGCAACCAAAACATCTCCCCCCTCAATGGACTGATGTCCGCCAATCGTGATGGTATTTTTCCTGATGCCGGAAAAAAGCGGATGATGATTAATAATGGTTCGCATCAGTAAAAATTCACGAACACGAGCCTCTTTTGCCGCCTTTGAGGCGATAATACTGTTGCCAACCACAGCGGCAAGATCTCGGGTAAAAAGTATGTTGGGTGCCGGTTGAAGGCTGAAATTTCCGCTGATGGTACCTTCAATCGCAAACCGAACCAGACTCTCAGCATCAAGAGAAATCAGTTCTTTTTCGATGGTATGAATGTTTCTGTGAGGCAGCTCTTTAATGAGCATTACCACAAACTCTGCGCGAACATTTTCATCGGCAAAGCATTCGATGGCAAGGTCGATAATTTCAAATATTTTGCCACCTTTTGGCATGGCAGCCCGAAAGATATCAAGCATATCCAGATGTTCGCTGCGGGCGTCATTTTCAAAAATGATGTCATCAAAAAGCAACTCTTCTTTTATTCCGGGATTTACCAGAGAAACTTCCCTGCCGGGTGTGTGAACAATAACTGCTTTTAATAGATCTGTTTCAGAAGGAATTGAAATATTCATGGAGATAATCTGTTGAAATTTTCAAGGTTGAAGATACACTTTTTAGTAGTTCTTTTTAGCTTTTTGATGATATGAACTGCTTAACTCAAATAATTGCAATCATTTTGTATTTTGGTTTTGTAAAGAAACATAAAACAAAACTCCTTCGTAACAGATTGGAAAAAAATCTGATGAAAAGATTTGTACTACCGCTCCTTCTTATTTTTTTGATACCTGGATTCGCCTATTCACAATCAGCGGATGAGCTTGAATACCGAAAAGTCAGGGTCTCAATTATCCCGGGACTAAGCACAAACGGAATTGATGCTGTAAATTATACAGCGCGTTACTCATTGAACCTCCTTGGCGGTTACAATGGTGGTTTGGATGGATTCGAACTGGGGCTAATAAATATTAATCAGGTCTACACACGCGGGTTTCAGTTTGGTGCATTTAATGCTTCGGGCGGATTAATGAACGGAGTCAATGTTGCGGCTTTTGCAAATTTTTCCCGCCGTAATATGACAGGCATTCAGCTTTCAGGGCTTGCGAATATATCTGAGGGTTCGCTCCAGGGTTTACAAGGGTCCTTTTTTGTGAACGCCGGCTATGGATCTGTACGAGGCCTTCAGGTAGCAGGTATTGGAAATATTGCCCGGGAAGATCTTCAGGGCTTTCAGTTTGCCGGACTATTCAATGCTAGTGTAGATGATTCTCAGGGTTTTCAGTTTGCAGGTTTTGGAAACTTTAATGCAGATCGCCAGCAGGGTTTTGCATTTGCCGGTGTAACAAATCTATCCCGCGATATGCAGGGTTTCGCCTTTGCGGGGGCTCTTAATCTAACCAGAAATATGCAGGGATTTCAGGTCTCCGGACTTGCAAATATGGCATACAGAGTACGTGGTGCTCAAATCGGACTTTTCAACTTTGCTCATGATTTTGAAGGCATCCCCATTGGTTTGATAAGCTATTACAACAATGGCCGCCACAATTTGGATGTGTGGATGAGTGATGCAGGTTTCCAGAATATTGGCCTGAAGCTTGGTACACGAGATATTTACAATATGGTATCACTCGGATTTAACCCATTTTTACGCGACAGGGATGTCTGGACACTCGGCTGGACAATAGGCACCTACAAGCCACTTGATGAAGCCTGGGAAAACTCTCGGTATGAAGGGTTTTTCAGAATGCGGGATTTCAGCATTCAAAATGTGCAGGAAGGCAGGTTCAGTACACGGTTAAATAGTATTTATAGTTTCCGCTATTTAATTGGTCGTGATCTTGCCGGTGGGTTTGGGCTTTATGCGGGTCCGTCATTTAATCTGCTTCTGTCGAGAGAGGCTCGAAGCAATGAGTACGCCTGGTACTCCATTTTGCGCGGTGAACGTGGCGGCAGTGACTTTACCTTATGGGTAGGGTTTAGTATTGGCTTCCAGTTTTTTGGGCATTAAGCCTGTTCCTGCCTTGAATTCATAGTTTTACACCTTTCATTCGCAACTCAAAAAAACAGCACCCGTAAGGAAATTGTAGTCATTGAAGTTTCAAGTTCATTTAGTTCAATTATTATTGAACTAAATGAACCTTGTTTGTATATTATAGTCAGATGCACAAACAAAACAATAAAAATGACTGAAGATAAACTCCAATACATTGAAGAAGCCGGCATGGCTTTTGAACTTTTTGGCATGACACGAATGGCCGGCCGAATACTTGGTTACCTGATCGTCTGCGACAATGAGTCCGTTTCGTTCAATGAAATAATGGGAGCATTGAAAGCCAGTAAAGGGAGTATCAGTGGTACAACCAAACAGCTGATTGCTGTAGGTTTTGTTGAGCCGGTATCCCTTCCCGGTGATCGGAAAACGTACTTCCGAATCAGTAATTTAGAAGTAGGCAGTATACTGAGAGAGCGAATTAAGTTGTTTGTAAAATTTGCAGAAGTATTGGATAAAGGCAGGAATCTGAAGGAGAAAAACGATCGTGTTACTGACTGGACCCTTGAAGTCTCTTCATTTTATAAATGGCTCGGGGATGAGGTTGATTTGATTCTTCAGAAGTGGGAAAGAGAAAAGGAGAATATCATAAAAGAGAATTCTGAAAACTATGGAAACAAAAAAAAATCAACCTGATGCAATTTTTGATAGGTTGGCCGAGGTTTTAGGAAAGGCAGACCGGATCATTGAGCATTACATCACTCATTTTATTGAGCAGATTGAAAGGATTTACCAATAACGCTTCTCATGCGTATAAAAATGAGGAATACAAGAGTAAAAATCACAATGTTATGATAGAAAGAATAATGAGAATATTCATACTGCTATCAGTAATAGGATTGATAGCAGTATTACCAAATACCGGAAACGCACAATCGGCTGTTGAAATCATAGAGCGAATGGAAGAAGTGATGCGGGGTGAATCGCAATATGCTGAAATGACCATGAAAATTGTGCGTCCGCGTTACGAACGTGAGGTTTCCATGCGCTCGTGGCTGCTGGGACGAGACCATTCGCTCATTCTGATTACTGCACCGGCACGCGATGAGGGAACGGCATTTCTGATGCGCGGAAACGATATCTGGAACTACGATCCTCGAATAGACCGCACCACGCGGCTTCCATCTTCCATGATGGCACAGTCGTGGATGGGGTCGGATTTTACCAATGATGATCTTGTTCGCGATTCCGACCTGATTGACGATTTTGATCACGAACTCCTCAGAACCGAAGAGTACAACGGTTACGAAAGCTACGTGATTGAGATGATTCCCAAACCGGATACTCCCATTGTTTGGGGCAAGGTAAAAATGTGGATCGCAAAGGACGACTACATCCAGCTCCGAATCGAAAATTATGATCAGCGCGACCAGTTGGTGAACACCATGGAGCTCGATGAAATCGAAGAGATTGGAAACCGAAAAGTGCCAAAACGAATCACTGTAATACCGGCTGACAAGGATAATGAGAGAACTATTCTGACCTATCAGCAAATAGAGTTCGGGATAGATGTTGACGAAGAGTTCTTTTCACGGGCAAATATGCAGAGGCTCCGGTAAAAATCCCGATCTGATCAGGAATCAACAAATTTTTTAAAAGGGGGAATGATGACCTACTTAAAATTAGCCTGGCGAAATATCTGGCGCAACAGGAGGCGCACACTCATCACAATTTCCGCATTTGTTTTTGCGGTACTTGCCGCTATTGTGATGCAGTCAATGAACCGCGGAAGTTACGAAGTGATGATCGACCGGATGGTGAGTTTTAACACCGGTTACCTGCAAGTACAAGACTATCGGTACGATGATGAAGCCTCTCTTGATAATTCCTTTTACTACAATGAAGAATTGAGAGACCGTATTCTGAACGCAGATGAGCGAATTGAAAAAATTGTGCCGCGAGTTGAAACATTCATGCTCGCAGCCAATGATGTATCCACGCGCGGATCGGTTGTTTTTGGGATTGATCCGGAGAAAGAGCAGAATTTCAACCAGATTGAAAATTACCTGGCTGAGGGACGATTCTTCGAGGCGGATGAGCAAACGGCAGTTATGGGCAAAGGCCTGGCCGATCGCCTTCAACTTGCCGTGGGAGATACCCTCGCACTTATCGGGCAGGGAAGGTTCGGGATGTCGGCCAGCGGACTGTTTGAGATTGCAGGGCTCATCGAACATCCTATCCGCGATATGAACAACTCAGTGGTATACCTGCCGATCAGAACGGCCCAGGAACTGCTTTCTGCCGAGAATCACATCACAGGTTTGATGATTAACCCTTACCAGGAGCGGCAAACCGATGCAGTCGCTGCATCCATCCGGAACTCATTCGACGACAACGAATTGGTGGTGTATACCTGGCCTGAGCTGATGCCCGAAATACTGGAATTGATGGAGATGGATCTTGCCGTACCACGCCTGCTTACAGTGGTGCTTTATGTTGTGATTGGCTTTGGATTTTTAGGAACCGTACTGACGATGACCATGGAGCGGCTGCGCGAATTCGGGGTACTTCTCTCGGTAGGAATGAAGCGGTTCAACCTCTCTTTTGTAGTCTTCATCGAAACATTGTTTATCAGTGTGATGGGAGTTTTAAGTGGGATTGTACTTTCGTGGGGTTTACTCAAGTGGATTGATCCGATTAACCTATCCGGAGATGCAGCACAGGCGGTAATCGACATGGGCTTTGAGCCGATCATCCCGATGTCGTTTGCGCCCGATCAATTTTATATCCAGGGATTATATGTATTCCTGATAGCCATGGCCGTATTTCTGTTCCCACTGATTAAAATTGTAAAGCTGAACATTTTAGAAGCTGCACGATCATGAAAACTTTATTAACCATATCCTGGAGAAATATATGGCGCCACCCTGCACGCAGCAGTGTTTTGCTGGCGGCAATTATTGCAGGCCTTTGGGCCGGTGTAGTAACTGTGGGCATTATTAACGGTTTAATGCAGCAGCGAATCGACTACATGATTGAAAGTGAGATCACCCATGCACAGATCCATCATCCCGATTTTCTGGCCGAGGGCTATTCCTGGCTCTACATCCCCAATCATGATGAAATTACAAACTGGCTGGAGAATGATGAGAGAGTGACCTCATACACGTCACGCACCATTACAGATGGCATGGTGCAGTCGCCCATCAAAACTTCCGGAGTTCGCATCCGGGGTATAAATATTGAGTCGGAAATTCGAACAACCAACTTTCATGAAAATATTGTGGAGGGTGAATATCTCGACTCAGATATTCGAAACGCTGTAATCATTGGGCAAAAACTGGCGAAAGATCATAATGTAGAAGTGGGCAATCGCATCGTTCTTACGTTCGAAGACACCGGCAATGAACTCACATCAGGTTCTTTCAACATCGCGGGAATCTTCAGGTCGGCTTCTACAGATTACGATGAACGTAATGTGTTCATCCGGTCAAATGAGTTCATTGCACTACTTGGAGATGAGAAGGTGTACCACGAAATTGGCATCATGCTGGCGGATGAAGAGCTGGCCGGTCCGGTGGTGGATGAGCTGAATAAAGCCTTTACCGGCATTCATGCACAAACCTGGAGGCAGCTTTCACCCGAATTGAGCATGTTGGTGGAACTGGGAGGTTACATGGTCATTTTGATTACCATGATCATTATGATAGCCCTCGCATTCGGAATTTTGAACACAATGCTGATGGCCCTGTTTGAGCGAATGAGAGAGATTGGAATGCTTCTCTCAATCGGGATGAGCCGTCTGCGAGTGTTTAATATGATTATGCTCGAATCCATCATTCTTACCATTACAGGAGCCACTGTGGGAATTGTGCTGGCAACACTGAGCATCAATTACTTTAGCGATGCCGGCATCAACCTGGAAATGTTTGCGGAAGGTGCAGCTCAACTGGGATGGGATCATATCATTTACCCGGTTCTGTCATCCACGGAATACATCATAATCCTGGCCGTGGTTGTTATCATCACACTGCTGGCTTCGGTCTATCCGGCCATTAAAGGAATCCGAATCAATCCACTGGAGGCGGCCAAAGATGGTTAAATCTGAGAACTTCAAAAAGAATGATAACATGTTGATTTGTGTGGATAAAATAGTAGAGCGAAGCACAAAATTCCCCCCTAACAAGGGGGGGGCAAAGGGGGGTGTCTACATATAACTTTGCTCGTGCATTTAACACCCCTCTAAATTTCGCTTCGCGTTCAAAAAATGAGCCCCTTTTTAGGGGAGACTTTTAAAACACAAATCAATAGAATTCAAAAATCAACACTGCTATGGCAATCGTAAGAACAGAAAAATTATCCAAAGTTTATAACCCGGACACCGTTCCCGTACACGCTCTTCGCGATGTATCCATCGAGATTAATGAGGGAGAATTTACCGCGGTTCGGGGGCCATCCGGTTCCGGTAAAACAACACTGCTCAATATGATCGGCGGCCTCGATAAGCCGACCTCCGGAAACGTGTTCATCAATGGGCAGGAGATATCAAAAATGAAAGACAGCAAACGCATTGATTTTCGCCTGCAAAATATCGGATTTGTGTTTCAGCACTACAACCTGATTCCCGTGTTTACGGCACGCGAAAATGTGTCATTCATCATGCTGCTTCAGAAGCGCGATAAAAAAGAGATCCGGCAGCGGGCTGATGAACTCCTCGATCAGGTAGGCCTTGGAGAGAGAAAAGATGCCCGGCCTGTGCAGCTATCAGGTGGCCAGCAGCAGCGTGTGGCCGTAGCCCGTGCGCTTGCATCCGAACCAAAATTTATTCTGGCAGACGAGCCCACCGCAAACCTCGACACCGAATCGGCCATGAATCTGCTGGACATCATGGAAAAAATGAACCGCGAGCAAAACGTTACATTCGTTTTTTCAACTCACGATCAGCGGGTGATTGACCGTGCATACCGGGTGATTACAATGGTTGATGGTGCTATCCATAAGGATGAGATTAAATCTCCCCTCGAGGGGAGGGGTGTTTCCTGAGCGTAGATCTGATATCTGATTGTGTAAAGAATCAACCACCCCCGGCCCCTCCTTCAGAAGGAGGGGAGAGTTTATCAAATGACCCTGAAGTTTTTTAAAATGAAACTCCTCATTTTCATACTAACTCTCACACTCTGGACTGCAAATGCCAGGGCGCAATTTTCGTCAGATGATATCCGGATCAGCGGTTATCTGCAGGGAATGCCGGTCTGGATCAGTGCCGATTTACCCGAACCGTTTGATACTGATTCTTTTTGGGAGTACCGGCTTCAGAATCGTCTTAACCTGCAATGGAACCTCTCTTCAGAGTTCACTGTAAACTGGCAGATGAGAACACGGTTTTTTGCAGGTGACTTGGTAAATGAGCTTAATGAGATACCGGGAGTTAGGTATTCAGAGCTTATAGATTTTGATGATGGGTTAGTGAATCTTTCTTGGGTAATTGCCGACCAGGAGAAGTGGATGCTTCATTACATCCCCGACCGGCTTAACCTGGATTGGCAGCGCGGCGACTGGAGGGTTACTGCCGGCCGGCAGCGAGTGAACTGGGGAATCAATATGGTTACCAATCCAAACGACCTGTTTAACATTTACTCGTTTTATGAGTTTGATTATCCTGAGCGGCCGGGCACCGATGCAATCAGGATTCAGCACTTCATCGACTGGGCATCGCGTGTTGAGATAGCATATGCACCGGCACGTGAAGCGCGTGAATCTGTGGCTGCTATGTTGTACGGCTTCGATTTCAGGGGTTATGATGTCCAGCTTATAAGCGGCTATTTCCGTCATCGGTTTGCTGTCGGAGGCGGATGGGCCGGAAACGTCAGAGGTGCCGGGTTTAAAGGGGAATTAATGCTGTTTACTGATATAGATGATGAAGGAAACGGGCGCAGTACAAACTTCATTACAGCACTTTCTGCAGATTATATGTTTGAAAACAGCCTCTTCCTGGTTGTGGAAGGCCTCTACAACAAAGATGGCGGCCGGGATCAGTTTACACTGCTGGGTGAGCCGCTTTCGGCTGATAACCCCTCTTTTTCACGGTTCCAGTTTACAGTATCAGGAAGCTATCCATTTTCACCGGTTTGGGACGGGTCGCTGGCAACGATCTGGTATCCTGATGAGCAGGCGGTATTCATATCACCATCCATCACACACTCCCTTACTCAGAATATCGACGTTAACCTTTTGACCCAGCTCTTTTTAGGAAGTGATGACTCCGTATTTGGAAATGCCGGCAATGTGGTAGCGGGTTCTGTTAAATGGAATTTTTGATTATTTAACTTATAACCTGAGTTCGATTTTAAATTGTAATAAAAAATGCTCCCCTCCTTATAAAGGAGGGGACTTTTGAAATACATAAACAGTAGTGTCCGGTTAAAAGTCAAAGAGTCCCAACTGGTTGCGATCAAGGGTCTCTATCTGTGTGAGTGATTGTTCGGAAAATAGCTGTTTAAGCGTCATACGCTCCAATATG
>JAFIES010000040.1 GCA_020832415.1 Balneolaceae bacterium
ATCGTACAAACGGCTGGTGCGTCCATCCGGCCAGCGGATCACCAGTGAGTCGGCAACGGTGGCCCGGCCAAGGCCTACATGCAGCCCCGGCTCCACACTACTCTGGAAGCCGCGCTGCAGAAAGTGTTCGCGGAAGTAGTAGTTCTCCCCGCTCCATACCTGAAGCTGCGCGCCAATGGCCTGCGTGTTGAGAGCTTCCCCGCGAAGGTCCACCCGCAGCCAGGTGCGTTCGGGGTAGAGCTCGGCAGCACGATTGCGATAGATACGGGCAGGGCCGTTTACATCGTTCACAACCAGATCCAGAGAGCCATCGCCGTTGAGATCCGCCCAGGCCGCTCCGCTGGAAAAACCCGGTGTGGAAAGGCCCCACTCAGCCGTGCGATCCTCAAAACGAAGATCCCCCTCGTTGGAAAAAAGAAAATTCCTGATTGGATAACTGCTCATCTCATCCATCAAACCTAATATGATATTCTCCTCTCCCCTCTGAATGCGCTCCTGAATGGCACGCGGATTTGCAACAACATCAATGTAATCCTGATCGAGAAGATCTTTATAGATACCGTTTGCCACGAAAATGTCATTGTAGCCGTTGTGATCAAAATCGGCCATCAAAACCGCCCAGCTCCAGTCGGTTGCATATACATCAGAAATTCTGCCGATTTCAGAAAAGCCATGTTGTTGAATGAGTTGAAGAGTATTTCTGGTGAATTTATGATGGAATCCACGATCAACATTATCCTGATACTCACTCCACGATTCAATGGTCATTTTTGATTTCAACCTCTCTTCCAGTTCAGGAAGCATATCTGAAACATAGATATCCGGCCAACCGTCATTGTTAATATCAGCAATGTCGGAACCCATTGAACTGAAGCTTAAGCTTCGGATATACTCCTCGAGAGATTCAGTAAAGGTGCCATCACCATTGTTAATGTATAGATAATCTCTCTCAAAAAAGTCGTTGGCTATGTAAAGATCCGGTAATCCATTTCGGTTGATGTCAGATACCGCAGCACTCAATCCAAATCCAATTATACTGCTGAAAATACCGGCCTCTTGTGTTATATCTGTGAAATGAGTTCCTTCATTTTGATAGAGTTTACTGGCACCTAATTGATCAGGAATTTTTCTCTCATCGCCTGTAACACCTGCAAATCCGCCCATTTCATGAAATGAGTTTCCAACTACATATAGATCAAGCAGGCCATTTCCTGTAAAATCAAAGAAGACACCATGAGTTGACAAGTTTTCATCAGCAATGCCCCACTCTCTTGCGCTCTCAGTAAATGTGCCATCGCCATTATTCAGGTACAATCTGTTGTGCCGTTGATCGCCTGTTGGTTCACCGGATAGTGTCACGAAAATATCAAGCAAACCATTACCATTAACATCGGCCATGCTTGCACCTGTTGACCAATATCCTTCTGAGTTTAAACCCGCCTGATCGGTAATATCTTCAAACTGAAAATCACCTACATTTTCGTAAAGCCTGTTCGACACCATATTACCTGTTAAAAAAATATCCGGTAATCCGTTGCCGGTAACATCTCCAATAGCAACTCCGCCCCCATTATAGAAATTTCGAAAAATATACATGTTGAACTCTTCGGTGGGTACAAGCTCATTGTTGAATGTAATGCCTGCCAAATTAGGGTCAATTTTTTCAAACAGAGATGCATTATCTGCATCCCGTTTTTGACAACCGATAAGCACAGCAACAGTAAGCAAAAATGTAGCAAATGATGTAAGCCGGTACATGTACAGATGCATTAATAGAAGTGTAATTAAACCGATGTTAATATAAACATTTTATGCTCTATGGTTTAATATTTCGGCTAAATGAGCAAGGATTTTAAAAGAATTTCAGGCATAAAAAAAGGGTCAGATTTTCACCTGCCCCTTCAAAGTTAAGAATGTTTGATTAGAGTGAATCCCAACCCGGACTTTGATTCAGGTTCGGGTTTGCATCAATCTGATCTTGTGGTATAGGGAATACATTTCTGAATGGCTCAGAAACTGGTTTTTCCCACCATGCGTCATTAAATCTGTCGAAGCGGATAAGATCCTGACGTCTCCAGATTTCCATATAGAGTTCACGTCCTCTTTCAGCAATAAGGTTTTCCTCATTAATAGGAATAGAACCAACTCCGGCACGGTCGCGAATCATATCGAGATACATTTGTCCGCCGCCATTCTGACGATACTGAACTTCAGCTTTCATCAGGATAACATCAGAATATCTGAACACAGGAAAATCGTTGTTCAGGTCGGGTGTTGCCCCAACGGCATATTCAAACTTACCAAAACGTGCACCGGCAATTCTGTTTGTTGGGAATTGTCCCGGATCACTCATATTAAGAGCAGGAATCTCAGGGTCAAAATCAACCGGCAGACCACCACCTTCAGCATCAATTAGAGGCGATCCATCCAACGCAAACTGCTGGCCAACAAAGAATCGATCTTTACGTACGTCACCATCTTCAAAAGAGTTGTAGAACTCGGCAAGAGTGGTATATCCGTTCCAGGGTTGATCCTGGAAATCGAACTGCGCCTGCTGATTGTAATGCAGCGTCATATGATGCATGTTGAAACCACCAAGAAATACTTCATCATAAGGAATCGCAAAGATTGTCTCTGATGAATTAGAGTTATTCGTGGCGAATATTGCATTGTAATCCATCTCCAAGTCAAAGTTATTTGAGTTGATGATAGCATCAATTTGCGCTTCTGCATCTGCCCAGCGGGGTGTGCCCGTGTACACTTCAGCATTCAGATATAATTTTGCAAGCAAGAAGTGAGCTGCGTCCTTATGGATACGACCGTAACTGGCTTGTGGATTATCACTGATCAGATCAATGTTGGCAAGTACTTCACTTTCGATGAAGTTAAATACCTCAGTTCTTCCTGTTTGAAAGTCTGCATTGTTTGAGGGATTCCCTGCAACTTCAGCAAAGTCCTGAATAATCGGAACATTTCCGAATGTATCGAGGAGCCAGAAGTAGTAGAAGCCTCTCAGCACTTTCATCTCAGCAATGAAAGCATTTGCCAGATCGGCATCCACAGTTCCATCTGCGACCAGAGTTTCGAACTGAAGAATCAACCGGCTTGTAGCATTAACGCCGGAGAAAAGAAAGTTCCAGGAACCATTGGTTGGACCGTGATCAGGCAGTGTTCTGTGCCTGTGAGTATCCACCCATACAAGCCCATCTTCCCAATCCTGTCCCTTTACCGGGATGGCTGCAACATCTGTTGAAATTTCTTGCAGTGAAAAGAGGGTACTGTGATTTTGCCAGGCACCAAGAATGGTGTAGGCTTCCCCAAGAGCGGAAATAAACTCTTCCTCACTCTCGAGTGCAGTTATCTGGCTGGGTACGCGTTCTGTTAGATCAGTACATGCTAAACTGAAAATGAACAGAAAGCTTCCCACCAGTAGTATTCTATTTGAAATAAATTTTTTCATGATACTATGATTATTCGTTTAAACTTTTTTTAGAATCCTAAGTTTACGCCAAACACAAGAGATGTTTGTGTAAACCAGTTATTTCTACGTTCAATTCCAGGTGCAAGAGGATTTCCTCCACCAACACGGCCGGCGTTATCGGAAGGTCCGGGATCGGCGAAGCGAACTTCAGGATCTACACCACCATAACCGGTGATTGTCCAGAGGTTGTTACCGGATACAAAGAACCTAACGTCACGTATTGCAGCAGTTTCCCTCAGATCAAGAGTGTAACCTACGGTTACGTTCTCGAGGCGTAAGAAGTCTGCACTTTCTACATAATAGCTTGAGAAAGTTGGGCTCTGACGTAATTCAAGATCCCGTGCTTCTCTGGAAATATTGTAAGCAGATGCAACAGTTGGGTTTTTGTAGAATACATCATAACTGTTAACAAGATCGTGGCCAAAAGCACCTCTCCAGAACATGTTGAAGTCCCAGCCGCGATAGTTAAATGTATTATCCCAACCCAGTGTAAAGTCCGGCATACCATTACCAATCACTTGATTGTCGGCTGTGGTAAGCTGATCTCTGTTCACAATGTCGCCATTGGCATTAAAGAATAACCATTCGCCACTTGTACTGAATCCTGCAAAACGCGGGCCCCAGATATCACCAATAGGAGCTCCTTCTTGTACACGAATAATCTGTGTGTTATTCAATCCGGGTGCACCCATATTCGAGATAAGCTGTCTGTCACCAAACTGGAGGTCACCACTTGAGAGGGATTCCAATACAGTATTATAGGTTGCAAATGTAATACCGGTTGTCCAGTTAGCATCAGGTGTTTGAAGTGCCTGGTAACTTAAAGCAAGCTCAATACCTTTGTTTGAGATTTCACCAATATTTACCCACTGTAATGGGAAAAGGTTTGGTGGAACCGGCACGCCGAATTCAAGAAGAAGATCTTCGGTACGGCTGCTGTAGTAATCAACAGAACCTGAAAGGCGATCGTTAAAGAATGCGAAATCAACACCAAAGTTAACTTCTTTTTTCACTTCCCATTTCAGATCCGGATTTGGATTACTTACAGGACCAAGTGAAGGTACGAACTGACCATCAACGAGGAAGCTGGCACCGGGACCAAATCTCAGCAGAGAGATTCCATCAAACGGAGCATTCTGACCGGTTTGACCGTAACTAACTCGTAATTTAAACTCGTCAGCTCTTGGTATATCAATCAGGTTTGTTAATTCTGCACCACCACTTACAGCGAAGAAGTTACCCCACTTATTTCCGGCCCCGAAACGAGTAGATCCTTCACGACGGAACGTACCGGAGAGGAAGTAGGTGTTATCAAAAGTCATGTTCACCCGTCCAAAGAAAGCAATCAGTTTGCTTTGATTCAGGAAACTTGAGATTGAACCAAGCCCTCTGTTGAACTCACGGGATGCACCCATGTTGTTATACAGGAAGCTGTCTGTTACAAAATCACCGCCTTCAACAAACTGTCCCTTACCTTCAAACTCCTGATAGGAGTAACCGGCAACTGATTCAACTCTAACCCAGTCGAATGTATTACGGTAGTTGAATGTAGTTTCGAAAAGCTGGTTACTGTTGTTAACCATTTCTCTTCTTGCAAGGCCATTTCTACCGGCACCACGGAATCGGAGCTGGCTATTGTAATATTCACCCTGAAAGAAATCTTCATTTTCACGAGAATAGAAAACAGCACCGGAAAGACCATCTATAACATCTGAGAAGTCATATTCACCACGAAGGCCAATGATGTATCGGCTCTGCTCCTGATCCCAGGTAGTCCACTCATTTATTTGAAGTGGGTTAAAGTTGTCAAAACCTGAACCGGGATTATCAATTGGTGCAGTAGGATTGAAAGTTGCGGCATAACGGAAAACTTCACCAAGACCAATCTGATTTTCTCTGTTGGTTACAGAAAGGTTGGCGTTAAGAGTTAGCCTGTCGTTCAAAGCTCTGTGATTCAAATTCAAACGTGCATTTAACTGCTGGTTGCCTGTTCCTTTTTGAATACCCTGAACATCACGGAAGTTACCTGAAACGCGGTAATTTGTAGTACCCGTTCCACCTGATACAGCCAAGCTGTGTGATTGCGTGTAAGCTGTTTGTGTTACTTCTTCCCACCAGTTTGTTGAAGCACCGAGATCATTAATCGTAATGCCTCTGGTTCCTAATTCTCTGTACTCTTCAGGTGTAAGAGTTTCATAACGATTCGCTACAAAGGAGGTAGAAATCTGTCCGTTATAATTAACTGAAATACCGCCATCGGCAACAGCATCACCTGATTTTGTGGTGATAAGAATTACACCATTTGAACCTCGGGTTCCGTAAATAGCAGCAGCGGAAGCATCTTTCAGCACTTCCATCGATGCGATATCGTTCGGATCTACGGAGTTAAAACTAGCACCAATAACACCATCAATAACTACCAATGGCTCAGTATTGGCTCCAATAGTTGAAAGACCTCTCAAACGGATTGAGAATCCGGCATTGGGGTCACCACCCGGGCGGGTGATTTGCAGACCGGCAACTTTACCCTGAAGCAGCTCTTGCGCATCATTTATGTTACCTCTGTTAAATTGATCAGCACTTACACTGGCAACAGAACTGGTGATTTCTCTCCTGTCCTGAACACCATATCCAACAACAACAACGTCATCAAGCATTCTGATGTCTGGTTGCATTTGGATGTTTACTTCTGTTCTTCCATCAATCTGAACCTCTTGTGAGAGATAACCGATAAATGAAACAACAAGTACATTAAGATCTTGTGGTACACGGATTGTGTAATTACCATCCATGTCTGTTGTTGTACCTATAGTAGAGCCAGTCGCCTCACCGGAACCCTGTACAATAATAGTTGCTCCCGGTAGCGGGGATCCATCAGATGCATCAGTAACAACTCCTGTTACTTCAACTCTATCTTGAGCATATGAGTCATTAACATGCAGACCAAAAGTCAGCGAAACTATCAGGCAGGCGAAAGCAGCCTTACTAAGTAGATTTGCAGCCCCAGGTTTGGTAGTTAACAAGCTCGGAATGCTGAACAAAGAAGAGATATTCTTCCGTAGCTTTTTTCCATTCATAACTGTCTATTTACGTTTATGATTAAGATTCTCATACTTGGCTATTTACTTTACTGTTTTTCACTGTTCTGAGATACCAACAATTATAAAAAAGCCCTTTCACAAAAAAAAATTCTATTATCTATAAAATCGCTTTTTAAAGACTAAAAACGCTGAAATATGAAGGTTGTATAGACAATCAGATAATTGGGTTATATGGAAGCGCTTTTACAATGTTATAAGACTCCTCTTATTGCACCGTAAAGTTCACCCAAATATCAAACATACATGCCCTCATTGAGCTATAAATAAGTTTTTTACTTAATGTAAAAATAGAATCGATGCATGGTAATGAACTCTTAAACTAACGATAATCTTAAGTTCATATTCAATTGAAAATGACAGATAATTTCAGAAGCCTTTGGCTATTACTTCAGAAATTTCATGAGATTGATTAAAAAATTTTCTGAGAACAGCTCAATTTTTGAGAGCGCTTACATTCCAAAGAAGAAAGATTTTATTTTTACGATTTTTCAGGGTTAACGGGATGGATTATTAACCTTTACACCTGCGCTATCAATTTGCCTGGCTTTTCTCTCCTGCCACAGCTTATCGATAATTAAAGCGATAGGACCAACGATGAAGAGAGCATAGAATGGAGCATAAACAGCTTCACCAAGGCGGAAGAACATTTCAACGAGAGCAATTAGAAAAGCAACCAACATACGCCCGTTTTTGGTACTAACAGTGGTTTTCGGATCCGTAATCATGAAGAGTACAAAAAGCTGATACATTGGCCCGGTAATTGGTGCCACTTCAGCAAGAAAAAGTCCGCCTGTATAGACACTTCGAAGCCATGCAAAAGCAAAAAATGAAATCATATAAACAGCACAAATGTGAAAGAGCTTCACTTTTGATATCACAAGAAAACCAACCAGCCAGATTACCAGCATAGCCCACATATTGCTGCCCCATTGTATACTCAGTACGGCCATACTGTCTGATGCTATAATGAGCATTACCACTATTCCGAAATTTGTGGGGTTCCAGATGTGCGTATCTCTGAAGCGGAATACATACTTTGATGCAATTGAAATGGCTGCGCAGAGTGCAAATGGCCAGATCATGGGCGAGCGAACAAGAATACCGGCACTATTACCGGATATATATGCGCTGGAGAGATTTCTCCATTTACCTGTCACAATTTTATGCAGTACAGATTCTGTTACTACAGCAACACCGAGTGCCACTGCAAATTTTTCCCAGCCATCAAGAATTCCGAATGAGAGATGTGCAGCAACAACTACCGCTGTGATGAGTAATGGACCGATAAGCCCCGGTGGAACTTTGAAGTTTTTGATTCTTTCGATAAGCTGAAGAGTTGCCAAACTATTCGGTTGCCTCAATAATTTTGTGATATTGCTTAAGTTCTAACCCATCAATATTTTGTACCGTTCCTGAAGGCCATCGAATCTCAACGCTTCGGATTGATTGCTCTTCGCCGACACCAAAGTGTACAGCCCGCTGACTTTGCGAACTGAATGCATCACCACCACTCACATATTTACGGGTACTGTTTCCTTCTCTGTGAAGAATGATGGTAGCCCCGATTGCACTGCGGTTACTTTTTGTGCCTTCAAGTTTAAATCCAATCCAGTTGTGTTCGGGTTTTACATGATTTCTGTAAATTTTTACAGGCTGATGCTGATTCGCAACAATCAAATCCATCGACCCGGTACCGAATAGATCCGCATAGGCAACCGATCTGCTGTCAAGATTGAGGTCGCCGCCTACACTCCGTGCAACTTCTCTGAATCGGCCTGCTCCGTCATTCAACCAGATTTTATTGGTTTGATAGCCGGAAAATGTGCGTTTATTCATCGCAGGCCAGTTATTTGCATCGATAATTACTGCGCGGTTTCCACCCACAACGCGCGCATAATCGTACCAGTAGTCAGTATCGGGTTCATCCGATACATAGCCATTCGCTACATAGAGATCTATATTTCCATTATTGTTCAGATCTACAAACTTACCTGCGTAGCCCCAATCACCAATTTCCACTCCCATATTACCGGCTATATTTCTAAAACGGGGAATATCCTCGGATATCTGCCGGGTTGGTACCCAAAGATTGTTTCCCTGCATCAGTACGCCGGCTTCAGATATATTTGTAATGTAGATTGCAAAACTGTTTTGGTTCATCACATCACCAATAGAAACACTCATTCCGCTTTTTGGAACAAACCCAAGCCCTGCCTCATGCCCCGTATTTAAAAAGTATTCGCCATTTCGGTTGATGAATATCTCATCCACACCGTAGTCGTTTGCAAGTATAATATCAGGATAACCTGAGTCATTGATATCGGCAGCAGCGGCGGCAAGTGTCCAGCGCCGGCTTTCATGCAGGCCAACCTGTTCCGAAACATCCACAAATGTACCGTCGCCTTGATTTTCGAAGAGGTAATTAAGCCCGCCGTTTGTAGCATATTCGTAACTGTCGGGCATCATCTGGGTGCTTGAAAGATCAAACAAATTCACATCTTCATGATAGTACCCGCCTATAAACAGGTCGAGATAACCATTTCTGTTATAGTCTAACCAGATTGCCGTATTGGCATTGATATGATCCGGCAAACCGGCTTCTTCCGTAACTCGGGTAAATCCCTCACCATTTTCATTTCTGAAAAGTTCAGGCTTTCCCCATCGGTAGAGGAAGAGATCCTCATAACCGCTGTTATTATAATCACCCCAGATAGAACCCATCGAGGCACCATATCCGGGAATGTTCAGATCTGCCACTCCCATCTCTTCGGCTACATCCACAAAGGTGCCGTCGCCCATATTCATATAAAGAGCATTATTTTCACCAAACTCGCTGTTTGTCAGGTAGAAATCAGGCAGGCCGTCGTTATTAAAATCAACCACGGTAACAGATGCTCCCACGGATGAAATTTGCGGAAGGATATGATGCAATTTTTCATCGACCGTAGCACGACGATGCACAAAATTTACACCTATGGATTCAGTAACATCCTCGAGAAAAAATCCATGTCTCTCCAGGGCCATTTCCATATCTGCATCAAAATGGTCGGATGTAATTTCCTCATATTTTTTCATCCCGAATGGAATGGAAATAAGGAATAAAAAGATGAGTGTAACGATTATTTTATTTCGGACTTCCTTTGTCATAACTGGTACCTTCAATGGTTTTAATATACCAAACAAGGTCTATTTATTCTTATTAATTCACACTTAAGGCCACATTTATCAATCTCTGTCGAACAGTAATGCCGACCTGAATACATATGGTGTAATGTATCGGGTATGGTAGTTTACCCAATCCTCTGCATGCCTTTGATATACGGGATCATCAAATAACGTACCGGTGCTGTGGTACTCATAATCTGCCTGGCCATGATAAGGCAGCGGCAGTACAGTAGCTGATGCTTCTGTGTTATAATCGCCATCTTTAACCCAGCCATCACTCACAAAAATGTAACTTCGGGTGTAGCCTTCTGCCGGTTCTTCGAGTGCTTCAAAATGAAGTACCATCTCATCACCGGCATTCATGATTACATAACGGTCGTCAATTTCAGCAAGTAGTTCGCTTACATCTCCAAAACGGGTGTGGAAGCCTTCCAGATCGCGCCAGCGCTGGGCGGTACTTGCAATTTCACTATATGTAGGAAGTTTTGGAGAAACCTCATCAGCCCGGTTCCACTCCGAGAAACCACGGTATCTGAGCTCCTGTTTAACCGGTGTGAGTTTGGTTTCGGTGAACTCTGCATCACCCACTTTATCAGCCTGGAAAATTGCATCCCAGTAAATTTCTGATGTGGTGGTTAACCGCACTTTTCTGTTATCCAGGTGGTTAAAAGCACCTTCAAGATCAATCAGAATAGTTTTCAGCTTACCGGCCGGAATGCCGTAATCGTCATGCAGAACACTCCAATTGCCATTACCGTCAGACACCTCCACTTTCAAGCCGGTAGGGGCATTGTGCGATCCCTGACTCAGTGCAAGGTTAATGGAGCTGTCGGTAGGCCGCAGCCAGCCTGAGAGCAGAAGCCAATTTTCATGACTGCTATTGTTCAGTTCAATTTCTATAGAGTGCTCTTCCACCAATCCCTGGTATGCTGTTTTTTGAAATGGCTTGATGTACGAATCATTGAGTTCGGAAACAGTTTCTGTAAAATCTTCTCCATTCTCACCGGTAACTTTTGCAACGGGCTGCGGGGTACTCATAATTTGAGTGGATAGATCGGGCGCCGGAAACACAAAGCGCTCATCCACAAAAATGTCAGTGCCGATGGGATGATCCACCGCAACAAGCCCAACATAATCGAAGAAATGGGTCTCCCACAGTTCTGCTGTTACCCTGATATCATAAATCCCATCAACAGGATTGAGCTGATGGCCGGGAACTCGCACCCTGTCGTACGTCTGTATAACTCCTGCAGTTTCCTGTGCATTAATCCGCAGGCCCAGCGGCGATCTCCACAACGCATCGGTGATAAAATGGATCTCTTCTCCATCGTTGGTAAAGAGCCATGGACAGGAACCTTTCAAAATTTGTTCGTTGAAGATTGTGGCACCCATTCCAAGCTCAGCAAATTCGGCTTGAACCGATCCATTTGGCCATATAATACGCAGCATTTGAGCTTCCTCATGCTCACCCAGGCCAAAATGAACGATGGGTGATGAAATGAGCTGCTTCTGGTAGAGCAGGCCTGACCGCACCTCCATCTCCCCTCCTATCCCAAATGAGTTAATGCGCTGATCACCCATATCACCTGATGCCCGTGCCCGGATGGATCGGGCGAAGTAGTTTCGAGTACCTTCGTTCTTCAGATGAAATGGTTCCAGGTTTTCATTCACACCAAGGAGATCAAGGCGCTCATTTCCATCCACATCAAATACATTTAAAATGCCGCCGGGAAGAATTTCTTCGTATGCAACCGGCTGACGATCTTCATTCCCGAGCCAGATTCTGGTCTCTTCAGGTGTGGATAAAATCAGGTCAAGCGCGCCATTGTTGTCGAGATCTGCGATGAACAAGTTTGTTGATTCTGTTGCCAGATCAGCAGCAAAATCCATATCGAGAGGTTCCCGAATCCACTCACCGGTTCGTAGCGAAAAGTGATGTTTTTCAAAATCCCCCTGCAGCGATACAATGATGATATTGAATTGACCATCCGCATTCAGGTCGGCCACGGAGGCTGCAGCAGTATTAACTGCAATCTGAGTTCCATCACCAAACCGGCCTCCCCGCAGGTTTTGATACGTTGTTACAGTCCCATCAGCAGTTAACATCGTTGCTTCAGGGGCACCATCACCGGTTAAATCAGCCCATAGAAACTGCCTGACTTCAGTTGAATTGCTGAAAGGCTCGGTTTCTGTGAATGATCCATCACCATTATTTCTCAATACCACCGGTGTTCCACTAACCGGAGCGAGCAGAATATCCAGGTCTCCATCCATCTCAATATCAAAAGCCCAAAGACCATAATATTCCCGATTGATGGTACTGTTGTTCAGACCAAGTTCGCCGGTTACGTCTGTAAAAGTTT
>JAFIES010000051.1 GCA_020832415.1 Balneolaceae bacterium
AGATCTGAAACATCTCTCAATGGGCATGACGAACGACCTTGAAGTTGCCATTGAAGAGGGGGCTACCATGGTGCGTGTGGGTACTGCAATTTTTGGTGATCGCAACTATTCATAGACCAGCCATTTTGTTGTAACTATTGATGATCGCAAACGTTATTAAAGCATGCACTTTTCATCAATTTTTATATCTTATTGGTAGAATAAAAATCACTGTTTATGTCCTCAATAATTTGGGTTTTAATACCGCTTGTTGCCATCATTGGCGCGTATATTATCGACTATCAGAAAAATAAACTGAAATGGCAGGCAAAAAGCAGTGAGAAAGAGCAGGAGCTTGAGGAGGTCAGGGCTGACATGGAAAAACTTAAAAAGCGCATCGAAAACCTTGAAGCCATAGCCACTGAAGAACCACTGAGTGGCCTGTACAGCTCTCAACAAACCGGTTTTGCTGCCGAAGATTCGGATTCAATCAAAAAAGAGAATGAACATCGGGCAGCAAATAAAGCGAAATTAAAAAACAGGTGATATTATGGGTGAAGAAGTATTTATCGTAGCAATTGTATTCGGTTCGGTACTCTCTATCGTTTTTTTAGGTATTGTAGGCAGTATCATCAAAGCATGGATTAAACGCGGATCGGGCGGAAACCTCAGCGAAAACAAAGAGTTTCTGGCAGCTCTCAGAGAGTTTAAAGAGAAAACAGAAAAGCGCCTTGAAAACCTCGAGACAATCGTAACGGACGATTCTCCACGTAAAAATGCCACATCTCAAAAAAAACAGGAAACCAAACGGGCCAAAAGCTCTTTAGAGATTGAGATGGATGACGAACCTGAAAATAATTCCCCGAATGAGGGCAGCCGGCTAAAAAATATGCTGAACAGTTAAGATTTTTCTGAACTTCCTTCAGCACAACAGATATAATCATCATACTCCTACAGCAGATCTAGTAAAATATCCCTTATGAAATTAACAGCCCTTGAAATTAAACAGCAGCAATTTGAAAAATCACTTCGAGGGTACGATACCACCGAAGTAAATTCCTTTTTAAGCCTGGTTGCCAATGAGTGGGAACATCTTTCCGGAAAAGTTCGCGAACTGGAAACCCAGGTGGATAAGATGAACGATAAGCTGAAGCACTACGAACGTGTTGAAGAAGCTCTTCACGAAACACTTCAAACAGCAAAAAATTCAGCTGAAGAGCGAATGGCAAGTGCCCGTAAAGATGCCGAAAATATCCGTAAAGAGGCTGAACTTGAGGCTGAGTCTATCATACAGGATGCACACACGCAAAGACGTGAAATGCGGCAGCACATCATACAACTGATCGATAAACGGAATGAAATTGTGCGCAGCATCAGTTCTTTTCTTGAAAATTCCCAGAAAGGCCTCGAACAATTCAACACCCAGGATGCCGGACTCTTTACAGTACCCGAATTACCGGAGAAGCCGGAGAAAAAAGCCAAAGCAGAAAAACAGCCTGAAGCCCACAAAGCACCACCGGCAAACATTCCGGAAACCGATAAAATTGACAACCTGCTTGACGAAATAGATTAACCGATTTTTAAGACAGATATGCAACAGATAGACAGTGTAGAAACCTTCAGAAAAAAACGAGATGAAGCCCTCCGGCACATTCAATCCATTACTGATTTAAGGCCAAATTATATGCTTATTCTAGGCACGGGCCTGGGACAGCTTGCCGATGAAATGGATATTGAAATTGAGATACCCTACAATGAAATTCCCCACTTTCCTGTATCAACTGTGGAGAGCCACGCAGGCAAGCTGCTTTTCGGGCAGCTTGGCGGCAAGCAAGTGGTGGCCATGCAGGGCCGTTTTCATTTCTATGAGGGATATACCATGCAGCAAATTGCTTTTCCGGTTCGGGTTTTAAAAGCCAACGGAGCCGACACACTTTTTGTGAGCAACGCCTGCGGGGGCATGAATCCCAATTACAAGCGTGGTGATATCATGCTGATTTGTGACCACATTAATATGCTGGGGGATAACCCTCTCATCGGGCCAAATGATGATGAACTCGGACCGCGATTTCCCGACATGAGCGATCCTTACACAGAGCGCCTCAGGGAAATTGCACAAACCGTTGCTCTCGAAGAGGCCATCGCCATGCACCAGGGTGTATATGTGGCACTGAGCGGCCCGATGCTTGAAACAAAATCAGAGTATCGCTTTCTTCGCTTAATTGGCGCAGACGTTGTAGGGATGAGTACCGTTCCCGAAGTAATTTCTGCCGTGCACATGGGAATGGATGTACTTGGTATTTCAGTAATTACAGATGAATGTTTTCCGGATGCACTGGAACCGGTAAACATGGAAGACATTTTAAATGCAGCCGCAATGGCCGAGCCAAAGATGACAAAAGTGATCATTCGGGTGCTCGAAAAACTGTAATACCATTCTTCTTTCCGGGCTGTTATTCTAATAGGAAAGATCGTATTTTACGCTTGTAATTAAATTCGGAATTTAGTTACATAGAACAACCATTAATTTATTTAGCACATCACTGAATGAGCTTAGACGGTTTTGACGAAGGCCCCATCTGGAATGAACATCAATGGGAGTCTCACCTTGACGAAATCGAAAAACGCAGCGAGCAGCTTAGGCGCTTTATCACCTCTGACCCTAAAGGAAACACTCCACGCTGGATAACTCTTCTTCAGGAAAGTTTAGACGAGCTGGATGCAGTTGAGGCATTTATTGAGGAAGAGCTGTTACTCGACGAAGCGTACTTCCCCGAAGACGAAGACGACTGGGAAGATGATGAAGATGAGTTTGAAGATGACGATTTCTTCTTTCGAAATTCTATCTACCCGTTCGATTCGTATGAAGAAGATGAAGACGACGACGATTTCGATTACGGCGAAGACTGGAAAGAGCTCAGCGATGATTTTACCCTCTCCGATTACGGCTCCATCGAGAATCTGGAAGTTTATAAAGATGCCCGTAGTTATGCCGTTGATGTACTAAAGTGGGCCGAAAACATTCCTTCACACCTGCAAACCAAACAGGTGCACGAATTTATCATCAATGTTCTGAAAATAAGTGCCAAACTTGCAGGTGGCTACTCATTTGGATTTGAGCAGGATGTACTTGGCGGTAATATCGCCTATACAAAAAAAGCCCTGTACAGTGCCAATAATGCACTTAACTACCTTCAGCACATGAAGAAAGAGCCTTTTATAGTTCCTTCAATCTATGCCAAGCTTCACGGCAGGCTATTTGAAATACGGAATGATATTGGTGTTTATGTACAGGAAATGCGCGACCGTTTCCAGCTTGGGTTTGAATAAACCCTCTGCCCGTTTATAAACTCTTCAGCAGTTCCTCTTTTTTCTCCCTCAATACCGAGAGAAGTGTGTCAACTTCGGAAAGATGTGTTCTGGCTGATAATATAGCTGCCCGAAAGAAAAACCTGCCCCCAATCTGGGTGGTTGAAAGAAATATCCGGCCATCTTCAAGCAGTAGTTTGTGCAGGCTTCTGTTCAATTCATCATTTACTATCTCATCCGGATCGGGTGTCCACCTGAACATCACCACACTAAGCTGAGGTGCCGGACCTGTCTCAATCTGATCCATCTCTTCCAGTTTCTCACTGAGATATTTCGCAAGCAGCAGTTTCTCCTCCAGTGCTGCCCTTAATGCAGTTATACCATGGATTTTCAGTGGCAGCCACATCCGCACCGCCCTGAAGTGTTTACTTAGCTCAGGAGAAATTTCGGCCGGAGAGTACATTCCTGAATCCACCTTGGTATCATTCATATAACTGGCTTCGAACCGATGGGAAAAAGCAATTTTTTTAGCCTCTTTTACCAACAAAGCGCCGGTTCCATAAGGCAAAAACAGCCCTTTATGCGGGTCCACCACCAGCGAATCCGACTCTTCAATTCCCTTCAACATCCTTTTGCCTTTCTCAGTGAGCATAAAGAATCCGCCATAAGCCGCATCCACATGAAACCACAGTCCATGCTTTCGTGCTATCACTGCAATATCGGCAAGAGGATCCACTGCACCTGCATCTGTTGAGCCGGCAGAGGCAACAATCAGCCAGGGAATTAATCCCCCGTTCAAATCCTCCGAAATCGCTTCATCAAGTTTTTCCGGCACCATTCTGAACTGATCGTCCATCGGTATATATCGATGCACACATTCACTCATTCCTGCAATATTAAGCGCCCGTGCAACGCAATGGTGTGTTTGCGCAGTGATGTACACCACAGCTTTCGAGAAATCTGCAGCTTTCAGCTTTTTACTATCCCGGGCAGCTACAATTGCCGTAAGGTTAGCATGGCTGCCGCCGGAAGCCAGGTAACCACCACTTGTTTCAGGATATCCAAAAAGTTCAGCAAGCCAGTATATCATCCTTGTTTCAAGAGCTACCGCACCCGGTGATGACGAGTAGACACCGGCGTATCTGTTTGTAACTGCCGCCAGGTAATCTCCAATTGCTGCCACCGACAGCCCTCCTCCGGGTATGTAACCGAAATGCCTGCCCGAGGTGAGGTTCAGGCCGGGTGGAACAACCTGATCACCAAATATTTTGAGTGCCTCTCCGGGCAAAACACCCGCTTCAGTAATGGGATCCTCAAGAAGAGTGTTCACAACATTTTTAGTGAAAGGAGTATAGGCCGGAGCATCTTGCTGCTCGTCTAAAAACTGATTGCTATACTGAACGGCCAGTTTCTGCAGTAACTCTCTTTCATCACGCAAGGGTTCAAGCTGCCTGCTAAGCTTTTCAAGCTGTACTAATCTGTTTTCCATCGATTGGAAATTCCGTCTGTTTCTGAATGATTTACTATTTCCATGAATATCGGCAAAATTTTGGGCATCTTTCAGGTTGAATGGTCAATCATCTGTGCCATTCAAAAAATGGTTCAAACAGTTACATTACATCGATTGATCTTTTTCTATGATGACACACAATCAAACCTATTTTCACTCACTGTTTTTGTCACTTTTTATCATTGTCTCTTTGGCGTTTACTCCGCCTGAAAAGCTATCAGCGGAGAGTAACATCACCAATCTAAATAAAAATGGCACCGAGGATTACAAAATCATCGGGTATGTGGCAGGATGGAGGCAGGGATGGACAACGGCTGACATCGACGCCAAAAAACTTACCCACATCAACTATGCATTTGCTGATATTGTTGATGGCAGGGTAACTGAATTAAACGATAATGATGCACACAATTTTCTTGTGCTCGATTCTCTCCGGACAGAAAACCCTGATCTAAAACTTTTAATTTCAGTAGGCGGCTGGACCCGTTCCACTTTCTTTTCTGATGCTGCCCTTACGGAAGAGTCCCGCCGTATATTTGCAGAAAGTGCCATTGAATATATGCTGAGGCACAATCTCGATGGTGTTGATCTTGACTGGGAATATCCCGGCCACCCGGGAGCGGGCAATGTTTACCGGGAAGCAGACAAACAGAACTTCACGTTGATGCTCAGAGAGCTGCGCCGGCAGCTTGATGAACAGACCATTGCCGATGGGAGAGAAGAGAACCCCTATCTGCTGACAATTGCCACCGGAGCCAGCAAGGGGTTTTTGGAGAATACCGAAATGCATCTTGCCCATCAATATCTCGATTTTATCAATGTGATGACTTATGATTATCACACGGGCGGTTCTCCTGTGGCGGGCCATCACACAAATCTTTATCCAAACCAGAGTGTTCACTTTACCGGCCCCTCGGCCGATCAATCCATTCAGTGGCATATCGATGCCGGCATTCCATCAGAAAAACTTGTATTGGGTGTGGCATTCTATGGGCGCTACTGGACGGAAGTTCGGCCGGAAAATAACGGGCTTTATCAGTTTGCTCCCGGCAGTGACCGGGGTACGTATCGTTTTGATGAACTTCGCGATGATTTTGTCAGCCGGAATGGATTTACCCGGTTTTGGGATGATGAGGCCAAAGCTCCCTATTTGTGGAACCCCGATAGCCAAAAACTTATTTCCTACGATGATGAAGAGTCTATTAGGTACAAAAGCCACTACATAAAAGCACGCGGGCTTGGCGGAGCAATGTTTTGGGAGTACAGCAATAACTTTGGGCTTGAGCTGCTCAACACACTTTATAATGAGTTAATTTTGAACCCTTAAGTTCTACTCTCTTAATAATCTCTTATGGATATACTTACAGAACCGGCCGAATATGTATTTGCTGGCAACGAACTCTGGAGAATTTTGGCTCTTGTAGCTATTATTGCTCTCTCACTATTTTTTGGAAAAGTTCTCAAGTTTTTTCTATCTCGTTTAAAGCCAAAATTGGAAGCCCGCAACCAAAAGCTCCTGGCTATTGCCGCGGAATCGGCATCCATGTCGGTTACATTTCTCTTTTTTGCCTTTGGCCTTCGAATTGGAATCTCATTTTTGCATGTGCCTGATGGATTTCAAAGCCTTCTTTTCACAACGCTTTCGCTACTGATTGTGCTTGCAATCGGGCATTTTGCGTACCGTCAGGTTGATGTAATTGATGCATGGCTAAAAGGCTTTGCCAAAGACGATTCCGTGAACATCGATATGATGCTGATCCCCATTGTTGGCAAATCCATTCGTGTGGCTGTTGTTATCCTGGTGATATTACAGGCGGCACAAATCATGAGTGATCAGCCTATAACCAGCATACTTGCCGGTATTGGAATTGGAGGCCTTGCACTTGGCCTTGCTGCGCAGGATACCATCCGAAACTTCTTTGGCTCTCTGATGATCTTTGCCGACAAACCCTTTAATGTTGGTGAACTTATCAATCTCGATAATCAGCTTGGTGTTGTAGCTGAGGTTGGTGTTCGAACTACAAAAATACGCACTCTCGACAATCATATGCTAACCGTACCCAATGGAAATCTTGCCAATATGACGATCCACAACATCGGTAAGCGGAATTTTATCCGCAGGGTTTTTGATGTTACCATCACCTACGATACTCCACCTGCAAAAGTAGATCGCGCCCTGGAAATCCTCAAAGATATTCTCGATAACCACGAGGGCATGAATCCCGATTTTCCACCACGTGTATTTTTTGATGATCTGAATGCGGATTCACTCAATCTCAAAGTATTTTACTGGTTCCATCCACCCGATTATTGGGAGTACATGGTATTTACCGAATGGGTGAACCGTGAGATCTTCAGGCGTTTTAATGAAGAGGGGATCGACTTTGCCTTCCCAACACAGACCATACACCTTGCCGGAGATAAAAAACGTCCCCTGAATATTGGCTTAGAGGAGAAGAAAAAGAGTGATTCTTAAATATCCTGATTGAAATAGAATCCCTTCCGGCATTCCGGCCGGAAGGGATTGAGTGAAAAATTATTTCAATTTCAGTTTGTGGTAGCTCCATGGATGGTGTTTCCAAAGAAGAGCGCATTCGCAAACAGTTTGTTCTTGCCATACCAAAACGCTCTGAAATTTGGATTATCCACAAAGCTGATGATTCGGCCGCTTCCGTAACTGCTTACAAACGCTGATGGTGTATCCGCAACCATTTCGAGATTTTCTGCTGAAATGTAACCACTCGCAAGAGGATCACTTGTGATATAAAGCGGATTTGAAAATGGATTTTCCGGTTTTTCAAGGAAATTTGTACTGTTTCTGAAAATGTGAATATCGCTTCGCTTATAACCGTATCCAAGCGGATGCGTAATATCTAAAGTTCCGTTAAAAATGGACCCTCCAATTACCTGCGCACCCCGCGTTGCCTGCATATCGATGTATGGCAGGTGTTGCGGCTGATCAGATTCCGCTCTCTCTTTTTGATCGATCGAGATCATATCCTGATTAATTGCCCAATTAACGGCACTTCTCTGAACAATCAGCACACCACCACTTCTAACCCATCGCTTCAATTCATTTACGGCACCATCCGAAAGATCATTGTAATTCCCCTGAGTCATAATAATTCGATTGTATCTGTTCAGATCTACATTTCCCAGCCGATGCTTATCAATAATTGTGAGAGGAATTTGATACCGCTGATCAAGCTGATGCCAGATTTCGCCAACTTCCAGGTTGCTGACACCCGGACCGGCAAGAATTGCCACACTCGGTTTCTCGAGATTATTCATACTCGGGCTTCCTAAATCAACGCCGGCGGTTGCAAGTCCGCGACGTACACTGTAGATGTTCATGCCGTCTTCTTCAGCTGCTTTCTGAAGTGTTTCATAAATCAGCTCTTCATCAACATCTTGTATACCGAGAGAAACTAATATCGAGCCATATCCAAACTCTTTTTGGCCATCTGCGGTCATTACTGTGGTGGGGCGTGACGCAACTTTCGTTCGCACACCCAGATTCTGCAGACGATAAAGCGTTCTTGGAGCATAGTATTCATCCCACTCAAACAGATAGGCATAATCACTCTGGCCACCCACTACATCACCGGCAGGCAGCTGTGGATCTGTAATCCGGTCACCAATTAAATTCTGATTAAACTGCCTTGATGAGAGCTCTGCGTAAGGCATGTTGAATGCAAAGGGAAGTGTCCAGGTGGAGATATCATAAAACAGACTATCAGGAAATTCAGTGCGGGTTTCAAACATCGCTTCAATAAATTTGTATTCGGTCTGCTCAGTGGGTATCACTATCGCCCGACCCTCCTTAAACTGCTTGCCATCTATTTCAAAATCGCGCGCCAGTTCATACATCTCTACATTGTGATGGCTCAAAAGATCAGCCAGATGGAAATTTCTTCCGCTGTCATTATAATCCCCAACTACAATGGCTCTTGTTTGTGCGCCGGATGCCTCATCGCGCATATCCCGATAAAAACTGCGGCGGTATTCGTGCAGATCGGTTCTGAGGGCCACAGATGCATCAACTGTAGAGAGTGATGTTAAAAATTGGTTTCGTATGGTTACGGGAAATTCCAGCACTCCGTGCACGCTTTCCTGGGCATGGCCTCTTGAACTTGCCTGCTCAAAAAGAATGCCTATGGTACCGAAAATATCGGGATAGGTGGAGCCTTTTCCGTAGTAGAAGTCATCGAACGACTCTTTTGTGTAGTAGAGTGCCTGCACATCATCCAGTGCATCGGCATGGTATTCTGCAATGGCAGCTGTTAAGTCCTGATTGATTTGCGGCGTAAGCGGATGTGTTCTCTCGGGGATGCCCGGCTGAAAAAAGTAGGTGGCATTCGTACCCATTTCGTGATGATCTGTAAGCACATTTGGCCGCCATTTGTGAAACATATTGATACGGCCCCGGCTTTCGGGATGCACAACAGGCATCCAGTCGCGGTTCAGGTCGAACCAGTAATGGTTGGTACGGCCATTTGGCCACACTTCGTTAAATTCCCGGGCTGCAGGATCGATAACTGTTGTAGCACTTTTGTGCATGTTTACCCAGGTTGCAAACCGGTTTAAACCATCCGGATTTAGTGAAGGATCAAGCAGAATAATAGCATTGTCTAAAATGGCATCCATCTTTTCACCCTCTCCGGCACTAAAGTAGTAGGCAGAAAGCAGGGCAGAGTTTGAGCCGCTCGGTTCGTTTCCATGAACGCTGTTGCCAAGATTCACAACAACCGGCATCCCTTCAATATCCAGATCAGCAGATCGGTCCGGATCGATTAACGCATGGTGATTCTCCATGATTTGATCCAGATTCGCGTGATTTTCAGGAGATGTAATGGCAAGCAGAAGCAGTGGCCGGCCTTCGTAGCTGCGGGCATATTCCTGAACGGTCACCCTGTCGGATGCTTCGGCTACTGCATACATATACTGTACAAGTTTATCATGTGTGATGTGCCATTCACCCACTTCATGGCCGATAATTTCAGCAGGTGCGGGGATAGCTTCATTGTATGTGATGTCTCCGGGCAGATAATCAAATAAGTGCTGCGCGATAGATACAGAAGAGAGTAAAAGTGTGAAAAGAAGAGTGAGTATACATTTTTTCATAAAAACGAATTGGTCTGGTTTTTAAATGAGTTGAGCCATAGTAATGATTTCAGGCAAAACAGACCAATTCAAACACACTTAAATAGATGTACTTTGCAAAGTTTTATATTCTCTGAAGAGAATCTGCAGCAGTTTGTAAAACCCTTGCGGGCATCTATTTTGCGATGTGGTCATAAATCATTCTGGAAACTTCAGAACCCGCTTCCCGCCCGATGGCACTCTCAGGCAGATCTTTAGAAAGAAAAATGAGAACATACGATTGCCCATCGGGCAGATATACAATACCCGAATCGTGAATTACACCTGTAATAAAACCCGATTTGGTTGCTGTAACCACATCATCAGGAAGTTTCGCAGGTATTACATCTCTGTAGAACTGATCTTTCAGAACTTCAACCATTAACTCGTCCATTTCAGGGCTAACCGCCGTACCTTTTGCAATATGTTCAAACATAATTCCAAGGTCTTTTGCCGTGGTTCGGTTACTCAGGCCTCGGTTGAATGCCTCCATGTCATAAAGTCCGCGAATTACCTCAATCCGATCGGCGCCGAGTTTTCTCATGGTTTGGGTAGTCTCTTCGGCCCCAACAAGCTGCATAATTAAATTGGTGGTTATGTTGCTGCTGTAGGTGATCATGGCGTGGTTTAAATCATACAGGGTGGCCATTTCACCAACTTTGCGCTCAAAAGGGTCGTCACCTTCAGGGTCAAGCTCAAGCTGAAACTCAGAGCCATCAACAATACTGTAAAACCGGTTTTCTACTTTTATGGAATCGGCCAGATTAAATTCACCTATCTCTGCCCGGCGAAAAAGCTCTATCATTACAGGTGTCTTCATGGTGCTGGCTGCATGAAAAAGAGTCTCTTCATTAATAGAAAAATGCAAATCAGGATTTTGCAGATGCTGAAACCAGACCGCAAAGGTACCTTCTTTTTCGGTGAGATAAGCTTCAATCTCTGCCTTCAGGTGATCAGAATCCGAACCTGTATAATTTTGAGTATTCAATGAAATAAGCAATAATAGGAACAAGACAATCATAAGAATGGTGTTTTTTCTAAACATAAAAAAAGCCCAGAAAATATTTCAGGGCTTTTCGCGATCTGTCAGTGAGATTTAGTTAGTAGGATATCCCGGGTTTTGCTCCAGATTTGTTTGAATCTGCAGTTCATCCCTTGGTATCGGGAAAGCTTTTCTGAAATCTTCACGCCCGAAAAACTCACCCAGCTTATTGAACCGAACAATATCAAAGAAGCGATGGCCCTCGTAATTGAACTCGGCTCTGCGCTCGTGCAGAATAATATCCACATACTCATCCATGCTTCCAATCGATTCGATATCAGCGAGGCCGGCACGGTTGCGGATTACATTCAAATCAGCCAGCCCTGCATTGGGATTATTATCCCGCATTGTGGCTGCTTCGGAGCGGATAAGGTACATTTCTGCAAGCCTCAGAACTTTCACATTATTCGCATTATTCGAATCAGACCATTTTGCGGGGCGATCACTGCCTCGATCAAAAATGAACAGACCGGCTCTATCATCACCTTCTTCAAAAGAATCTGTGAGCGATGGGTTAACATTGTACTCATCCCGCTGGAATGTAAAGATAAAGAGCGCACTGCCATCCTGGTCGTTAAATACCAGATCGAAAATAGATTCTGATGTGGTACCTGTTGTTAGGAAGAGATCATCTACGCTGCTAACCAATGAGAAAGGACCGTTCTCAATCACATCGTTTGCATCGTTAAAGGCGGCATCATAATTCTTTGCGTAAAGATTTACCCTTGCGCGAAGAGCCAGTGCAGCCCAGTAGTTCATTGCAGTATTTGTGCTGTAACCTTCCATCAGCGAGATTGCCGTATTCAGATCACTCAGAATTTGCTGATACGTTTCTGCCACACTGCTTCTTGCAAGATCAGGAATAAGATTAAAATCATTATTCTCTATTGGCTCGAGCAGAAGCGGCATCCCATAAGGGGAAGAGGTATCAAAGTGATAGCCGAAAACCCTTAGAAGATCGAAATAGGCTAATGCCCTAATTGCATGGGCTTCACCCAAAACCCGATCTCTCGTTGCAAAAGCATCATCGTCGATTCCGGGTACTTCCGCAATAAGCAGGTTTGCAATATTTACAACCCGATAGATATTTACCCAGGCGGTTGTAATCCATAGGTTACTGATTGGCACAGTTCCTGAATGAACTTCAAGCTGTGAATCAAAAAATCCCTGATAACGGGCATTATCTGCTGCCAGATCGGGGCTGAGCGTGAAATGAACACCATAATAAGGATCTACCTGCATGCGTGAATATGCACCCAGCAATACAGCCTGTGCAGCAGCACCGTCAACGAGCACGGTTTCAGCATCGAGAGATGCTTGCGGTTCGGTATCCAAAACATCGCAGGACATCAGGAATACCGTCAAAAGTGTAAGTAAGAGTATTGATCGTTTTTTCATGATTCCCTGATTTAAAATTCAATGTTTATTCCGAACGAGATTGTTCGAACCTGAGGGTGAGTTCCAAAATCAGACCCTGCAACAAGCGGGTTTCTCGCATTCTGGTTTACTTCCGGATCGAGGCCGGTATAGTTTGTAAATGTGAGCAGATTCTGCCCCTGCATGTATAGCCTGAGGTTTCTCATTCCTATTCGTTGTGTGAATTCAGGAGAGAAGTTATATCCAAGCGTTAATGTTTTTAACCGCAGGTATGATGCATCTTCGAGCCATCGGCTGGAGTATTCTCTCCAGTTTTTGTTGGTAAGCGATGCACGAGGTATATCGGTTTCATCACCCGGTTGCATCCAGCGATCATTGGCCAGGCGGTGATTGTTACCATCAGGCAGCGGGAAAATCCCGGGGATTCCAATACGGCTCCAGCCAAGATTTTCATAGGATGCACGGCTATGGTTGAAAATCTTGTTTCCATATGTGAACTGAAAGAGCATGTTCAGGTCGAAGCCTTTAAAGGTGAATGAATTGCCCCATCCTCCATAAAAATCAGGCTGTGCATTGCCAACAATTCGGCGGTCACCGGAGTCGATAACGCCATCACCATTCTCATCAATCCAAAGCATGTTGCCTGTTTGAGGATCTACACCTTCGTGATCGATAAGGTAGAATGTACCAATCGGGTGGCCTTCGGCAAGAATGTGAGAATCGTTCAGTACCTGGCGATCTACTTCAAGCTGAAGTACTTCATTTCTGATAAACGAAATATTAAAGCTTGAACTCCAGGTCAGATCTCTGCCTGAAATAATAGCTCCGCGGATGTCAAACTCAAATCCTTTGTTTTCTACCTTGCCGATATTCTCGGTTACACTTGAAAAGCCTGAGATACCGGGTATCAATCGGTTCAGAAGAAGATCATCCGTGGTTTTGATGAAGTAATCGGCACTCAGATTTACCCGATCATCAAAAAGACCTATATCAATACCAACATCAAGCTGACGGGTACTTTCCCATGTGAGGTTTGCATTGCTTAACTGGGTTGGCACCAGCGTGGGTGTAGCACGATAATCAGATACTCCAAAAAGTCCGCGGGAAGCAAAGTTTCCGATTCCTTCCTGATTACCTGTAATACCATAACTAATACGTGGCTTCAATTCTGAGAAAATTCGCTGATTTTCCATGAAACTTTCGTTGGTAATTCTCCATGCAACCGAGGCTGACGGGAAGAAACCGTATCGGAAGTTATCACCAAAACGGGAGGAGCCATCCAAGCGGCCGGTTGTTGTGAATAGATATCTGTCATCAAATGAGTAGTTACCTCTGAAGAAGTAGGAAGCAAGGCCCCAGCTTGTGCCGGAAGTTGATGCAGAGGTTACCTGAGCGGCAACACTAAGCTTCAAAAACTGATCACTTGGGAAACCCTGTGCACTGATTGATGAGAAGTTTCTGTTTGATTGCTGAAATGAAGTTCCCAATACAGCATTAACATTATGCCCACCACTAAAGGTATTTACATAAGAGAGGTAATTCTCAATCAGCCAGGTAAAATCTTGAGTGGTTCCAAAATTACCAAAACCATTACGCTGTGCATTTACTGATTCCCTTGAAATAATCGGAGTATATGCCTCATCATCAAGACTTGTATAATCTACTGAAAGTGAACTTCTCAGTGATAGCTGATCGGTAATGGTGGCTACACCAAAAATGGTTCCCAAACCCCGTACTGTGCGGGTAAATCTCTGATACTCATTTGCAATAAGTAACGGATTATCCAGCATCCACCAACCAAAATAGTTGAAGGGATCGGCATATGAACCATCTGCTTCGTATACGGGCATCAGAGGATCGCCAGCAAGTGTGTTGATTACTACGCCATAGAGCGAGTTATCATTAATGGTACGATCCTGAACCGTACGGTTTACAGTAATATTTGTACCAAAATCGAGCCAGTCCGTTACTTTCGTATCCAGATTGACACGGCCACTTATACGCTCGAATCCGGTTCCAAACTGTACACCTTCCTGATCAAAATATGAGAGTGATGTAAAATATCGTGTGTTTTCTGAACCACCAGATGCCGTGAGTTCATAATTGGAAACGGCTGATGTTCTGAAAATCTCATCATACCAGCGGGTATTCTGAAGATCGGGATCGTTAGGGTCAAAGCCCCAGATATCCGATACGTGAGTGGATGAATAATCAGTACCCAGATCGCGGTTATCCTGTAAAGCAGCATCGTTCATCATGCCAAGAAACTCCTGCGAACTCATCATATCAATCTGGTTGGTGATATTCTGAAAGCCGGTATACATATTGAATCCGATATTCGATTGGCCGGCTTCACCTCGTTTTGTAGTGATGAGAACTACACCGTTTGCACCCCGCGAACCGTAAATGGCTGTAGCGGATGCATCTTTCAAAATCTCGATGGATGCAATGTCATTCGGGTTGAGATCTGCAAGTGAGTTTGTAGCCTGACCACCAGAGAACAGACCGGAAAGATCTTCTGAGATCACCGGAACGCCATCAATCACATAGAGTGGTTCACTGCTGGCTGAAAGAGATGTCTGCCCGCGAATATTTATGGTGATACCTGCGCCGGGTGTACCGGATGGACTGCTAACAAAAACCCCGGAGGCACGGCCCTGCAGTGCAGCATCCAAACTGGCTACGGGCTGATTGGCAATTTCATCAGCCGAAATACTTGCAATGGATCCTGTTAAGTCGCTCCTGGTTTGCACACCATAGCCAACAACCACAACTTCACTGAGAAGTTGCTGGTCAAGCTGGAGCACAACGTTAATTGTGGACCTGTCGCCCACTAAAATTTCCTGTGTTTGGTATCCGATAAATGAAATTATAATTACATCATCGGCAGTAGCTGAAATAGAATAGTACCCGTCAATATCGGTTACAGTACCTGTTTCTGCATCAGCAGCAAGACGAACGGTGGCACCTGCAAGAGGCTCGCCGGTCGCTGTACTAACTGTACCCGAGACTTCACGCTCCTGAGCGTTTGCCTCCATGGCATGCAATGGTACAAATACCAACAACAGAGTACAAAATAGAAGGGGTTGTATCAGTTTAGATCTCATAATTCATGAGTTTACGTTTTGGTTAAATCCATCAGGGCTGAATTATTCCTGACAGAAACTAAATCGTTTAATAAACGATGTTAATTATTGTAAAGCTCAATGGATAAGGACATTTTTCCAAAAAAGCAAAAGTTTGAGCTCAAACTGTACAAATTTTTTAAAAAGAAGCGCTTTTATTACAAATTTTACAATTACTCTCTTATGAAAAGATGACTGGAAAAGTTAAACTATTGTTGGTATTACAATATTTTTAATCCTTTTGATCTTGGAAACCTTCTCTGAACCAATGGTTTATGAGTAATTTTTGATCTGTTTTCTCAGTTCCTTTATCCCCGAATTTCCCGGCGAGCCTAAATGGGTAGATTTTTCCAACATATCACTCCAGTGAAGTGATGTAGATATTTCCGGGTCTGTTTTCACGATGTGATACGCCTCTCTGAATGATACACCTTTCTCCTTCACAAGCTGATTCGCTGCTTCGGCGGCAAATAGTTCTGATGTGCAGGCAGCTTCCAGGTTTTTCGAATTTGGTGTAATTGCTTCAATCAGAATCTGTGTTACTTCCAGCATCTGTGCTGTTTTATTGATCGATTTTATTACCGGCTCTTTCGAAAGCTGAAGATCTCTGTGATACCCGCTGCCTAAATTGGCGGTCAGCATTTGCAGAGTGGAAGCAGAACCAACCACTTCTGAGTGGCCGGCACGAATCAGTTCCGCAAGATCCGGATTTTTTTTCTGGGGCATGATGGATGAACCGGTGCAGACCACTTCATCCAGATCGAACCAGAGCTGGGCTTCACTGCTGAACTGAATCACATCCGATGCCAATCGGTTCAGTACCGCTGTAATTCCCGACAAAAATTGAACGATTTGTAATTCCACCCACCCGCGAGAGAGCTGGGCTGTTGTTGAACAGATAATCGGCCCGCTAAAACCGAGAGTTTCAGCCTCAAATTCGCGATCAATACCGAATGTAGTTCCAAAACCGGCAGCCGTTCCGAGCGGAGATTGGTTTATGAGACTTTCCACGCCTTTGGAAGCTTGCACCTGCATGATCAGCATCTCCGCAAACCCACCGGCCCACAATCCCACGCTGCTTAGCATCGCTTTACGTGTGTGGGTAAAACCGGGCATGGGTACTTTTTCATGGGTTTCTGCCAGATCTATCAGAAGCTTTGCGCACTTTTTTACTTCATTCAGAATTTCGCCAAGTGCTTCTTTTTCATAAAGTCTCACGGCGGTCAAAACCTGGTCGTTTCTGGATCGGCCTGTATGTATTTTTTTACCGAGATCTCCGAGCTTCTCAATCAAAAAATTCTCAATAGCTGTGTGCATATCCTCATCCTGCACTGTGATTTTAAACTCTCCCTTCTCCCATATCTGTACGATCTCTGTCAGCACACCATCAAGTTCAGCAAGTTCATTATCCGATAAAATACCGGCCTTGTTCAGCGCCTGGGCATGAACTTTTGATGCCATTACATCATACGGAACAAGCGTCTGATCCAGTTCATAGTCATTTCCCACCGTAAAGGCCTCTACCTTTTTGGCGATATCAGATTGGGATGTTGTGGATGCTTTTTGCCAGAGTTTCGACATGGAATTCTAATTCAGTTTGTGGTTTTGGCTTAGTTGTGAAAAAAGGCAAAAGTGAAAAGTTGGGCTCAATATAGCCATGAAACCTGAACCCTTTAGAGAAACTTTGTTATGGAAGCTCCAAATAATCCATTGCAAACCCTTTTCACTTTTGCGTTTTGCCTTTTTTCTTCTTCCTTTTCACTAAGCGGGCAAGCTGCCCGCAGTACTTTTTACAACCACCTTCTTGAGCTGATACGCTGTTTTTTGCGGCAGATTCCAAAGTTCAATGAAACCGGGTGAAGCATTTTGGTTAAATGCCGCCGATTTGTTGAAAGTAGCCAGATTTTCATCAAACAGTGAATATGGTGAATTAAGTGCCACCACTTCGCAGTTACCTTTGTATAGCCTTACGGTTACATCGCCGGTCACTTTTTTATTCTGCTCGTTGATATATGCCCGGATGTTATCCATCACCGGCTCGTAATATTTTGCGCCATATATAAGGTATGCCCACTTTTGATCCATCAGCGTTTTCAGCTCATTCTCTTCCCGGGTTGATACAAGCTGCTCCAGATTTTTGTGCGACTGAATAAGAATATGAGCTGCCGGATTTTCATAGATACCTCTCACTTTCAGGCCAACCACTCTGTCTTCAATCAGATGAAAAAAGCCAACCCCGTGTTTGCCGCCAATTTCATTAAGCAGCAGAATCAGGTCTTTCTTGTCGTACTCGATACCATTGAGGCTTACGGGCTCACCTTTTTCAAACCCAATTTTAACCAGCTCTTCCTCATCGGGGGCATTCTTAGGTGTGTTACACCATTTGAGGATATTCTCGAGTGGCGGCACGAGTGACGGATTTTCAATTTCACCCCCCTCTCCCGTGTTTGCCCACATGTTTTCATCGTATGAGTATGGGCTCTTTTTGGTCTGCTCAACAGGAATTCCATTTTTTATGGCATAGGCAATCTCCTCTTCCCGGCCCATTCCCCACTCTCTAACAGGGGCGATAATCTTCAGATCCGGATTCAGCGTTGTAATGTACCCTTCAAACCGTACCTGATCGTTCCCTTTGCCGGTACAACCGTGTGCTATCACCTCGCAGCCAAATTCCGCAGCAAACTGTACGGCTAGTTCGGATATCATCACCCTTCCCAGCGGACAGCCAAGTGCGTATCCACCCTGATAATCGGCATTGGCCTTAACAGCTTCCATACAAAGCTGTGCAAAATCGTCTTTTGCATCATAAATGATGGCATCTTTTGCACCCAGCTTTAGTGCCTTCTGTTTGATCGCTTCAAGATTGTCTGATTTTTGGCCGATGTTGATGGTGAGTGCAATCACATCGCATTCGTACTCTTCCCGGATCCATTTAAGCATAACACTTGTGTCCAGGCCGCCCGAATAGAGCAGCAGGCATGTGTTAAAGGTTCCTTTTTCTGCTTCGTGTGAGGCTACTTTTTTATAGTTGGTTACTTGTTCCATAGTATTGATTCTTTATGTAGTTATGAGTTTCTGTAGACTAATTTCTTGTTATTTGCTTAGTGATTCGGTGAGTTCGGGCTGAGCAACAGGTTTAAAAAGGGGCTTGTATTCGTCACTAAGAAGAGCTGCAAATACTCCTTTCGATACAATTTTCCTGTTTTTTGCCTGCTGATAGACCCACGAGTTTGGATGGTCCATCACCTCGTCGGTTACTTCAATACCCCGGTGCGCCGGCAGACAGTGCATAAAACCGGCATCGGCTTTGGCGGCGGAGAACAGCTTTTCGTTTACCTGATACGGCTGAAAATGCCTGATTTTATCATCAAAAAGATGCTCTTCTCCCATCGAAACAAAGGTGTCTGTATAAACAATATCTGCATTATAAACTGCTTCAGCGGGATCCGTGGTGCTATTGAAACTTCCGCCAAATTGTACAGAAAGGAGTGAAAAATAGTTGAGTTTTTCTTCATCCCAAGAGTACTGCTGCGGGCCGCCAAAGCTAACACTATGCCCCATTTGCAGGGCGATTTCGAAAAGTGAGAATGCAACATTATTGGCATCGCCTACAAATGCTATGTTTAGCTTCTTCTCTTTACCAAAATTTTGCTGAATGGTAAGCAGGTCGGCCAGTGCCTGCATCGGGTGATGCAAGTTGCAGAGAGCATTCACTACCGGAATAGTGCCATATTTCATCATTTTCTCGAGAGTTGTATGAGAATAGACCCGTGCAAAAATGGCATCACACCACTGCGATACATTCATCATGGCGTCAAACAGTGATTCTCTGCAGGTAAACGGCACCGCCTTTCCGTTTGCAAGCAGCAGGTCTGCCTCTATCTGCACAGCATTTCCGCCAAGCTGATTAATGGCTACTTCTGTGCCGATTTTGGTTCGAAGTGATGGTTTTTCAAAAACAAAGCCGATGTTTTTTCCATGCAACACCTGCTCGCCGGTGGCTTCAAGTTCTTCACTCAGATCTAAAAGCTGCTGTATCTGGGCAGGTTCGAGTTCTCCAATTGTTAATAGATGGTTCATGTTCAGTTATGTAGTAGGGTTTTTGAGTTTTTTAATCAGGGGTGAGAAAGGACGAGGGCAGCAGTTTTAATTGGCTGATTTCATGCCAAAAAAAAAGCCCCGATCAGTTTTGATCGGGGCTGCGAATAAGTCCTTTTGTAGAATTAACTACACAGAGATATCACGCGCCCCACGGGCGGCGACGGCGAAGAATAGAAGTAGTATGCTCTGTGTTGTAATTCATAGCTCTTAAATTCGTTCTAAATAAAATGAATCGCAAATAATTTTTTCGGTGTATTCTGAACCATACTTTATCCGGACATCTTCGATGCCTATTGTTCTCAAAAAGTGGTACTATGTATGTTGTGCCAAAAGTTTCAAAAAAGTGAAAAAAAGGAACCAAACAGGCATTTTTTAAATTCTAAGTACTATCATGATTAATAAAAATTTCCTTTTAGCAGCACTGCTTTTTTTAACCGGTGCAGCATTTATTTTACAAGACACTTCTTCAGACAGAGATACCACAGAGGTACAAGAGCAAACAACAGAACGCACAACTGTGAGCATCATCCGGGTTGAAGGTACCATTGGGCCAACAAGCACGCAGTACATTGAAAGAGGGCTCAGAAAATCCATTGAAAATGGCGATGAGGCTTTTATTATTGAACTGGATACACCGGGCGGACTGCTCGATTCTACCCAGGATATTGTTCAGATTTTGTTAGGCACGGAGCATCCAACGGTGGTATACGTTTCCCCCCGTGGTGCAAATGCAGGCAGTGCAGGTACATTTATTACTCTTGCTGCACATGTGGCAGCAATGGCACCGGCCACCAATATCGGGGCGGCATCACCGGTTACAATGGGCGGCGGTGAGATTGACAGTGTAGCTCAGCAAAAAATATTCAACTACTCCGAGAGCTATATAGAGTCTATTGCAGAGCAACGTGGTAAAAATGCCGAGTGGGCAAAATCGGCCGTGAGAGACGGAGCCTCCATTACTGCAAGTGAAGCCCTCGAAATTAATGTGATTGATCTGATTGCGGATGACCTCCAAGACCTACTCGAGCAGCTGGATGGGATGGAAGTTGAAGGCAACATTCTGCGAACCAGAGATGCAGATACCAACCGGATTCCCCAAACTTTGGCTGAAATTTTCTTCAGCTTTATTCTCAGGCCTGAGGTGATGCTGATACTCACCCTCGTGGCTATTTATGGTATTATTGGTGAAGTAACCAATCCCGGGGGTATTGTGCCGGGAGTTGCTGGTGTTATTGCATTAATTCTGTTGCTCTACGGTGTGGCTGCGATGCCAATTAACATTGCAGGATTTATATTAATCGGGCTGGCTATTATATTATTTGTGGCAGAAGCATTTACACCCGCATTCGGACTTTTAATCACAGGAGGAGCCGTGGCTTTCTTTTTAGGTGCACTGATGTTATTCCAGGATCTGCCTGACGAGATGCAGATTTCACTCTATTGGCTGATCCCGGCCACATTGCTAACAGCCGCATTTTTTGCGTGGATTGTTACCTATGGAATAAAATCACTCTTTAGCCCGCCACGATCCGGGCTTGAAGCTACCATAGGCAAAACTGCAAAGGTTACGGATGCTATACTGCCGGGACAAACCGGGCGCGTTTTCTTTGATGGGGAATACTGGACAGCCGAAAGTGATACACCCCTTAATGAAGGCGATATCAGCGAAATTTTAGAATTCACCGGCCTTCGGGTTAAGGTAAGGCCCGCATCAAAAGAGGCTATCAAGGAAAATAAACCCGAAAAACCAGCTTAATACTCGATAATTCTAACAGGCCAGTGTCAATTATTATATATTCAGGCTTAGAAAAAAACAGAACTTTTAACGATTCATTTTTAATTAACAAACGGAGCAAATTTTATGGATGATCCAGGAGCGATTACCAACATGTTAGTATGGGTTATTACGATTGTAATATTCCTGTCGGTTTTTCTGCCGCAAATGTTCAAAATTATGAGGGAATACGAGCGAGGTGTTGTATTTCGTCTCGGTAAATTCCAATCCACCAAAGGGCCCGGACTTATCATTTTGATTCCCTTCATTGATAAGGTAGAGCGCGTTGATCTTCGTGTTCTCACGATTAATGTGGAGCGTCAGGAAGTAATTACCAAGGATAACGTAACCGTTCATGTAGATGCCATCACCTTTTTCCGGGTGGTTGATGCTGAACGTGCTATCATTCAGGTTGAGCGATACATTGCTGCAACCTCTATGCTTGCCCAAACTACACTTCGAAGTGTGCTTGGCCAGTTTGAACTTGATGAACTTCTTGCGGAACGAGATAAAATCAACAAGCAAATACAAGACATTATCGATCGCCAGACAGATCCCTGGGGTATTAAGGTGGTATCTGTTGAGGTGAAAGATGTGATTCTCCCTGAAACCATGAAGCGCGCTATGGCCCGTCAGGCTGAAAGTGAGCGTGACAGACGTGCGAAAATTATTAATGCACAGGGTGAATTTGAAGCCGCAACCAAACTGGTAGAAGCCGGTGCAATGATTGAAAAAACACCTACCGCACTCCAGCTCAGGTATCTGCAGACTATGGTAGAGATCAGCAGTGAGAATGCAACCTTCACCTACGTCCCATTCCCAATGGAGTTCCTGGAGTCATTCAGGCCTCAGGTGAAAGACAAAAAAGATAAAGAGTAGTCTTATATGGCTCAGCTAAAAAACCCGGTTCAATTGTTGGATCGGGTTTTTTATTATATGTCACATTTCAAAAGCAGTATTACCTGTTATTAAACAACACTTCTTCATTCAGTCAAACACACCAGAAAATTAAGCTCCCTTCCCCAAAGTCAGCACGCCATTCTATACAGAACACTATAATGTATAAAACTCTTCCCAGCCCCTGCGTGGCATAGGCCCAAACAGCAATTCGTTGGCGGTAGGGTTATTGATAATCTGTTTAGTGTCGCGATCAAAAACAATTTTAGTGCCAAGCCTCTGCGCAAGTACACCCAGACAAAACACCTGGCTTAAGGGGCCGGCTATTTCGAATGATGACCTGCATTCTTCTTCTCCCTTACATCCCAACAAGAAATTCTCGAAATGATCCGACGGACTTTCGGGAACTTCGGGCAAACTGGATAACATTTCCTCATGCTTTTCAGATGGAATGATTGACAAAGTACTACCGTGAGAACCTCCTTGAAAGGTCAGGTCTTTACTATATATAATCTTTCCGGGATTCAATTGTGTGGGCTGCAGCTCGCCATCAGAAGGGGGTGGAATATCGGGATCTAACTCTGAGCCGACATGGCCTTCGGGCAATTCCGGGAAGTTGTTCAAACCATCATACCAGGTAATGGTCATCGGAGGTTTGTTACCCCGGGCCGGGAATTTGAAGTCAAGTGTAGTAGCCATGGGGAAGAAGAAGTTATTGTGGCCGTCGAGTCTTATCGGGTCAACCTCATAAGGTAGCCCCAAGTCAAGGAATCTATGTACGGTGTCAATGATGTGTGCACCCCAATCGCCCAGTGCACCCATGCCGAAATCGTACCAGCAACGCCACTGCCCATTGATAAAGTCTCTGTGGTAATCGCGAATTTGGGCTTGTGAAAGCCAGCCATCCCAATCGAGGGTATCGGGAACGGGCTCTCCTTCAGGGAAACGTGTGATGGCAGGATCCCATCCATGCCAACGGCGACGGCCGTTCATGTGTGCCACAACGGATGTAACATCTTTGATAATGCCAGCTTCGACCCACGTTTTAAACTGAAAGTAATTGGCTTGCGAATGGCCTTGATTGCCCATCTGGGTAACTACATTGTGCCGTTTTGCAGCTTCTGTCATCAGTTCTACTTCATAGAAAGTTCTTGCCATTGGCTTTTCAACAAACACGTGCTTTCCCATTGCCATAGACAGCATCGTTACCGGAAAATGCGAAAAGTCGGGGGTGCCCACACAAACTGCGTCGAAACTGCCGGAAGCACGGTCAAACATTCTCCTGAAATCCTGAAAACGGGGTGCGTTGGGAAACTTTTCCATAAGATCAACCGTATGCGGAGCGCCCATGTCTGCGTCACACAAAGCCACAATATTTGCCAAACCGGTGCCATGTAAAGCTTTTAATATCTCTCCTCCCCTGTTACCAATACCGATACCGGCCACATTTACCTTATCACTTGGAGCAACATACCCCATACTTTTCCCCAATACTGCGGAGGGAATAATTGTAAAGCCTGCTAAAGCGGCAGCTGCTTTCGATCCGGTTTTCAGAAAGTCTCTTCTTTTCATAATTAATACGAGTATTTATCTGCTTGTTTTCGTTCTATCTATTTTCCAATTTACTTTATACTTGTCTCCCAATCCATACAAACTTCAAAAACAATCATGCCCTTCTATGTCAAAATTCCTCATCCATAACATGTCATAAGGTATGCATTGTAAACCTGGCAATTCAGGAAGCTTATCCTTAGAGAATGTCAATATCTTAACGAATACAAGTAGAAGTATTTTTCCACCAGAGGTTTAGATTTCACAATAATCGCTCCTTTGTGCAGGCACATAATCTCGCATGCCAGGCTCAGCAAAAAACCCGGTTCAATTGTTGGATCGGGTTTTTTATTTTATGCCGTGTTCCAAACGCCGTTTTTGGCTATCATAAAAAACTGATTCACTCTTTTAACCAACCCAATCCTACAATTATGAAAATAGCAGCTTATCTGCTTCTTGCTCTCTCTTTTTTAATGATGGCCTGTAATGAGCCACAAACTGAACGCGCCGAATGGGCACTCGCCCTTCATGGTGGCGCCGGTACCATTTCAAAAGATATTCCCGATACACTGAAACAGCAGTATTATGATGGCCTTCGGCAGGCACTTCGGGCCGGTGAAATAATTCTACGTGAAGGAGGTTCAGCATTAGATGCTGTGGAGTATGTGGTTCGAAACCTTGAAGACAACCCGCTTTTTAATGCCGGGAAAGGATCCGTATTTACAGCAGAAGGCAAACACGAACTGGATGCAGCTATTATGGATGGCAGTACCCTTGCTGCCGGTGCCCTTACCGGCCTTACAACCATAAAAAATCCGGTTACCCTTGCACGAATGGTTATGGAAGACTCTCCCCACATTTTCTTCTCTGGTGTTGGAGCAGAGGAGTTTGCCAACCAAACCGATGTGGAACGGGTTGAAAACGAATACTTCTTTACCGAAACACGCTACCAGCAGTGGCAACGGGCTCAAACGGATAATGCATCCATTTTCCCGAAAGCAGAATGGACTGAAGGCGACTATTTTGGAACCGTAGGCGCCGTAGCACTCGATAAGAATGGTAATCTTGCAGCGGCAACATCAACCGGCGGCATGACCAATAAACAATTTGGCCGGGTGGGAGATGTGCCCATTATCGGATCGGGTACATTTGCCAATCACGTGGCCGCTATCTCTGCCACCGGTTGGGGTGAGCAAATCATGAGAAATGTATCTGCCACAACTATTGCAAACTATATGGAATTCACAGGCTCAACCCTCGAACAGGCCCTCGACTTTGTGCTCACAGAGCGCCTTAACCCGGGTGATGCCGGATTTGTTGCCGTGGATGCTGATGGAAACATTTCCATGAAAATGAATACTGAAGGAATGTATCGCGGCTCCATCGACTCAAGAGGAAACAGGGTGGTAATGATCTGGGAAGACGAATAAAACCCTTTTTTAAATCAAACCCAACATTTAACAAACATGGCCTTCAAACAATTTGTTAAAGATTTAGTTGAAAACGAAGAGCAGGGTAAAGGCCGCATCTTTAACCTGGCCATCAAAGTGCTGATTATCTTATCGATGATCAGTATTTCGCTGGAAACCCTGCCCGATATACGTCCCGAATTTGTCAGAAAGCTCTATCTGTTTGAGGTTTTCAGCGTTATGGTATTTTCCATAGAATACCTTGCCAGAATTTATGCCGCTGATAAAAAGTTGAAGTTTATCTTCAGCTTCTATGGCCTTATCGACCTGCTTGCAATTCTTCCATTCTACCTTACTGTTGGTTTTGACTTGCGATCGCTTCGGGCATTCCGTTTGCTGCGCCTTGTTCGAATTTTAAAATTTACACGGTATAATGCTGCTTTCAATCGAATGGGAGATGCGTTCCGATCTATTCAGGCAGAACTGGGTATTTTCTTTATCATCATTATCTTTGTTCTCTACCTTTCTGCTCTTGGAATATACTATTTTGAAAATCCTGTGCAGCCCGAACAGTTTAAATCTGTTTTTCATAGTTTGTGGTGGGCCGTCGCTACATTAACCACCGTTGGCTATGGTGATGTTTATCCGGTTACCGTGGGTGGTAGAATATTCACGTTTTTGATGTTGATGGTAGGCCTCGGGCTAATTTCTGTGCCTACCGGTTTAATAGCATCCGCCATGACAAAAATTGTACATAAAGAGGACTAAATGATACCCATCGAAAAAATCACACTTGAGAGAATTAATCCTGCCGATTTTGAAAAGATTCGGGAACTGATGAAAAAGTGCTACCCAAAAATTCACGATCCTACCTGGAGTAAAAAAGAGCTGAAAAAACTTACCTCCATGTTTCCGGAGGGGCAGGTAGTCATTAAAGTGGATGACAAAATTGTGGCGTGTGCTCTTTCTATCATCATACCATATAAACTGTTCGACGACAAGCACAAATACCTCGACATAACCGGCAACGATACATTCAATACACACACAGAAGATGGCGACACCCTCTACGGTCTCGATCTGATGGTGCACCCCGATTATCGCGGCCTCCGTCTTGGGCGCAGATTGTACGATTATCGCAAGGAGCTCTGCGAAGAGCTGAACCTGAAAAGCATTGTATTTGGCGGAAGACTGCCCAATTTCCACAAGTTTGATGATATCAGTGCAAAAACCTACATCGACAAAGTGAAGAGCAAGGAGATTCACGATCCTGTACTTAATTTTCAGCTATCCAACGATTTTCATGTAAAACGCGTGGTAAAAAACTACCTGCCCGAAGATGAAGCGTCCGAATCGTACGCAGCACTTCTGGAGTGGGCCAATATCTATTATGCCAAACCAACAAAAGTTTACAAGCCCGAAAAGTCGGTGGTTCGGCTGGGCCTTGTGCAGTGGGGAATGCGTCCCTACAAAAACTTTGATGACCTCACCGAGCAGATTGAATATTTTGTGGATGCCGTTTCAGGCTATCGGGCTGATTTTGCCCTCTTTCCTGAATATATCAACGCACCGCTGATGGCAGAATTCAATCACCTTTCAGAGCCGGATGCCATCAGAAAACTTGCAGGCTATACAGACCGGATGCGCGATGTATTTGCTGAGTTTGCCATCACATACAATACCAACATCATTACCGGAAGCATGCCGGAATTTAAAAATGATACCCTGCTCAACGTGGGCTATCTCTGCAAGCGCAATGGTGAAATTGAACGGTATGAAAAAATTCATGCCACCCCGGATGAGGTAAAAGTTTGGGGGATGAATGGCGGTACCCAAATCAAAACCTTTGATACAGATGCCGGAAAAATCGGGATATTAATCTGTTATGATGTTGAATTTCCGGAACTCAGCCGCCTGCTGGCACTCGAGGGGATGGATATACTTTTTGTTCCGTTTCTCACGGATACCCAAAACGGTTATTCAAGAGTGCGCAACTGCGCCATGTCACGAGCCATCGAAAATGAGTGCTACGTGGCTGTTGCAGGCAGTGTGGGGAATCTCCCGAAGGTGCATAACATGGATATATCGTTTGCGCAATCGGTGGTGTTTACACCATGCGATTTTTCATTCCCCACGAATGGAATTAAAGCTGAGGCAACTCCCAATACAGAGATGATATTAATTGTGGATGTAGACCTCGATCTGCTCAAAGAACTTCACGAACAGGGCAGTGTGCGAACAATGAAAGACCGCCGTACTGATCTTTATGATATTAAACTGAAAAAAAAGCTCTCTAAATAATCAGAGAGCTTTTTCTTAGATTTTGGTAACAATTACTTAATTTGTGTTTGAGATAGATTATTGGGGATATTTATAATCTGTTTGAATACTGATTTTCTTGAGGTAGCATCTGTAGATGACATACACATTTTTTGATTTCTTACAACTGATTGGGGCATTGGGGATTTTCATATTCGGGATGAAAATTTTCAGTGATGGATTACAGAAGGTTGCCGGCTCAAAACTTCGCGCTATTCTTAAAGGGATGACTACCAACCGTTTTCGTGGTATTCTTACCGGATTTGGAGCCACCACTATTACACAATCATCCACTACTACTACTGTGATGGTGGTAAGCTTCGTAAATGCCGGCCTCATTTCATTTATCGAGTCAACAGGGGTAATAATGGGTGCCAATATTGGCACAACAGTTACCGCTTGGATGGTTTCAATTTTTGGCTTTCAAATGAAGATTACTCCAATCGCAATCAGTCTGATTGGTCTATTTTTCCCTTTCCTCTTTTTTGGCCGGGAAAAATTACGGAATCTCGCTGAGGCGATGATCGGTTTTGGTATTCTTTTTATAGGCCTTGAATTTATAAAAGAAGCCGTGCCAAACATTCAGGATAACCCCGAAATGTTTGCATTTCTCGACTCATTTACCGGCTTTGGATTTGCATCGATCCTTCTCTTTGTTGCTGTCGGAACGGTTCTTACACTCTTAACACAATCCTCATCTGCAGCAACCGCTATCACTCTTGTTATGCTGTTTAATGGCTGGATAAGCTTTCCAATTGCCGCTGCTATGATACTAGGTGAAAATATTGGCACTACGGTTACTGCAAATATTGCAGCTCTTATAGGTAATGTACATGCTAAAAGAGCTGCAAGGTTTCATTTGATATTCAATGTAATAGGTGTAACCTGGATGCTTTTTCTGATAAATCCTTTTTTAATTGGTATTGATAATATTATGCAATACTTCTTGCCGGATGTTGGCTCAATGTTCGATGCTACTGATGAGGCCCGCGCTGCCGCTACTCTTGGTATATCGCTCTTTCATACCACATTTAACGTACTAAATGTACTGCTTTTATTTGCTTTTGTACCGGCTATTATCCGGTTTGTTGAACGAATTCAAAAAGATAAGGACAGTTCAGACATGGCTTTCCGATTGCAATATATTTCTGGCGGCCTGATGTCATCACCCGAACTATCCATAGCCCAGGCTCATAAAGAGATTGAACTGTTTGGCAAGTTGATTGAAAAAATGCACTACAGCTTCTCAGGTCTGTTTTTCAAAAAACAGAAAAAGCAGGAGAAGTTTCTGAAGAAAATTGCAAAACGAGAACAGATAACTGATAATATAGAGTTGGAAATAACAGATTATCTGACACAAATTTCCTCTTCCAACCTTTCAACGGAGGCTACCAAGAGAATCCGTTCGATGCACAGTATGATTAACGATCTTGAGCGCATTGGAGATCTTTATTATCAAATGTCGAAAACATTTGAAAATATGATGGAGCTCGAGACAGCTCTTCCAAAAGAAGCAATCGTAGAAGTTAGTGACTATTTAGATATCATTCTACGCGCCATTAAACTTATGCGTGAAAACATGAAAGAGGTAAATGGCAAAGTGAACCTTCAGGCTGCAATTGAGCTTGAAAATGAGATTAACGCCACCCGCGATTCTATGAAAGAGGCGCACTATCGCCGGCTCGAACAGGGTATTTACACATCTCAGGCAGGGGTGGTTTTCCTCGACTACATCACTCGGCTTGAAAAAATTGGCGACCACATTTTCAATGTCCAGGAATCACTTGCAGGTAAAAAACTGAAAACCCATTCAGAAATGCTTGTTGGGCGATAAGAACCGGGATCAAGTGAAATGCGTTTACCGGTTCAATAGTTATTGCTGAGTCAATACGCTTGTACCATGTTGCAGGAGCTGTTCTGTAGTATGAACAAACTTTTTCCCAAGCTTCTCTTCAAGATCTTGCACAGCTTTATTATAGCTCTTTTGCATATCTCCCACTACTGCATCAGCCTTTTTAGTTAGCCTTATGGTTGCAATACGGCCACTTTTACTTTTTTCAACGAGTCCGCTTTTTTTTAGTTTCTGAATAAAACGGGTGATAGTTGAAGGAGCAAGGTTCATCATGCCCGATAATTGCTTTTGAGTTATATCATCGTGTTTTTGGACAAGCAACATCAGCTCCACATACGATGTAGCCAGATTATACTCTTTAAAGTAAGCATCAAAGTGTTGAGTGATTTCTCTGCTGAAAGAATTTGTTATAGCGTGCATGGCTGATCAATTTTTGTATATACAATAAGAAATGACTTTATCAAACAAAATCAAATAAAAAAAGGACTGTCGGATAACCAACAGCCCTTTAAATAATTGACTTTTTCAATCAGAGACCGGTTAATCTTTCGGCCAGCTTCCATATACCTGATTGTAAGACGCTTTATCTGTACCCAAAAGCTCTCTTTGAGGCTGAATGTATGCAGCATTCATTACAGCTCTTGGGGATACATTTAGGCGACCATTTGCATTAACGATGGCAATCCTGCCGAAATGATCAAATCCAAGTGCATGGCCATTTTCATGCAGTGCGACTGATTCAATATCGATTGTACCCGGCGTGCCATCTGTTGACCATGCAAAAGCATCATTATACCATATCTCTTTCAGCGCCACTTCATTCGTTGCATTACCATCAGCATCTAACCAGGTAAATGTAAATGCAACACCCAATACGCCTCCGCTGGCTCCGGGGCCCAATATAGCATCAAAAATAAATCCGGGTAAAAAACCCATTGTTACAATATCACCTTCAAAAATATCACCAAAAGGTAAACCAACATTTACTATTGCACTTGGATTTGTAGCGCCATCCCAGTCGATTTTAACCAAATCCGGGCCTGAATTTTTCTGCAGATTATTCCAGGTTTCGAAAGAGCTATCAATGGATGGTTCAGCATTAATCGTGCCATTTGCTACCATATAGGGAGTGAAATTTAGATAAGTGAGATTGTTTCCATCTGCATTTCTTCGTGCATCATTAGGCACCCACTGTGATGCGAGAAGCTTGGCACGATCATTCGCAAAAAGTGTTTGGCCGGCTTGGAAACTGCCATCTTCTACTACAGTAAATGTTTCTGCTTTGAGTACCTGGAATTCAGTAATGCCTCTTTCAAGAAGACCATCATTAATGGCTTGAATGTACTCGCTCACTTCGCCTTCTTCCACACCACCGGTGTGAGTGTGGTTTCTTGAGTCAGCACCGTCAGTTTCAGTGAATTCCACTTCAAACGAGTTGATTTCCGGTAAGTCGCCACCAAGATTACTGCTATCACATGCTGTGAAGAGAAAGAAGAAGAGAATTGTTGGTATCAGATAGTAGTAGTACGTGCTTAGTTTTATCATAAGTCTATTTATTAATTGTTAGTTGTCAAACAGGCAGAATAAACATCAACCTTTATATATGATGCATCAATGATCAATATGTTACAATAAAACAGATATTTATATATATCTCATTGGGGCGCATATGTATACCAGACCTTTAACATTGCATGGAATCCTTATCTTTTTTCCGATTTCCATTTACTCTTTTCTTACCGATCTTATAAGCATGTACAGAGTTCAGCTTAAAAATTTTGAAGGGCCCCTCGATCTGCTTCTTTTCTTTATCAAAAGAGACGAGTTAAACATTTACGATATTCCAATCTCCCACATCACCAAAGAGTTTCTTGTGTACATCCGTCTGATGGAAGAGCTCGATCTCGATGTTGCCAGTGAATTTATTTATATGGCCAGCATGCTCATGTCGATTAAAGCACGAATGATGCTTCCTCTCGATAAAGACGAAGATGAAGAGCTGGATGAAGACGATCCACGATATGAGCTGGTTCAAAAGCTGCTTGAATACAAGCGCTACAAAGAGATGGCGGAAAAGCTCACAATTATTGATGAAGAGACGCAAAAAAAGTACTATCGCGGTTATTTCGATGAAGACGAAGTAGATAAACAGGCCAGTGGGGAAGCACTCAAAGATGTAACCCTGTTCGACCTGATTGGGGCGTTCAGAAAAGTTCTTGCCGATATGCAGCGCCAAACATCTTATCACCGGGTTGAAAAAGTAAAACTGACCGTTGAGCAGCAATCAGAATTTATCATACAATCATTGCAAAAACGGGGGCGAACATCGTTTGCCAGTTTTTGTGCCGAATTAAAAAACCGCCTTGCTGTAGTAGTTACTTTTCTTGCAGTACTCGAGATGCTTAAAGAGCAGCAGATAAATCTGTTTATTGAGAACAATGACCCTACTGATTTCTACATCGATCTTAAACCTGTGGATGAAATCATAGGCCAGCCCAATACTTTAAAAACAGAATCGTGAAAAAAACATTTCTTCTGCCACTTTTCATTCTTTTAGCGGGTTGTGCCGCCACAGAATCAATTACATACAATACATCAACTGATGAACTGCTATCGTTTGGAAACTCCATAGAAACCTCTTTTTTGATGCAGCACCTTGAAGTGATCGCACACGATAGCCTTGAGGGGCGAAACACCGGCACTACCGGGCTAAACAAAGCAGCTGATTACATCGCTGATTTCTACAGCAACCTGAACTTTACCCCATTGGGAGATAATGGCAGCTGGTATCAATATTTCAATCTGAATGCCACCATCACAGATAGTCTTGTTTATACCACCTACAGAATTGAAGGTACAGACAGTATCCGCATAAATCACACAGTGGAATCTTACAACTCTTTCGGTGATTATTATCGAACATTCGGCGGATCAATTCCCATTTCAGAAGAAGTTATTTTCACCGGTTTTGGGGTGAATGATGAAGATAGAGGCGTACATCATCTTGCTGATGATCTGGACGGGAAGTGGCTTTTAATGTTTGAAGATATCCCATATATCGTTGGTGGTGATACACTCATCAACCCCGATATAACACCTAACAATCGCATCAGATATTTACTGCGCGATCATAACGTGGGCGGCATTTTGCTGATTAAAGATGGCAGTGATGAGGAATTCAGTGAGGTTGCGTCAATGCACTCAAGAATGATAAGCAACCCAGAGAATCTTAGCCTTGAATACCGCGATGAACTGAGAGCAGGCAGCGGCTTTCCGGTTGGGTTCATAAATATTAGTCCGGCTCTTGCAACAGAAATTCTTGGTCTTGAAAGCACTGCTGAACTTCAGCTTAAACGTG
>JAFIES010000054.1 GCA_020832415.1 Balneolaceae bacterium
TACGTTCCCAGCTTAAGCATGATTGCCGCAAGAACAACCGAACCTGCCGTTGGAGCTTCGGTGTGCGCATAGGGTAACCAGGTATGAAATGGAAACAGTGGCACTTTAATACAGAACGCAAGAGCAAATGCAAGAAAGAGCCAGGTTTGCTCTACCAACCCAATTGTATATTCAGGGCTGGAAATAAATCTCCAGTCTGCCGTGAACTGATAAACCCCTGTTGCTGCACCAGCATTGTAGCCGAGATAGATCAGTGCCACAAGCATTATTAATGAACCTACAAGTGTGTAGATGAAGAATTTTATTGTTGCCCGGATTCTGTCACTGCCGCCCCAAATACCAATCAGGAAGTACATAGGAATTAAGGAGAGCTCAAAAAACACATAAAAGACAACCAGATCTAATGATGCAAAAACCCCCAATGATGCTGTCTGGAGAATCAGCAGCATGCTGTAGTATCCAATAAGGCTCTTATTAACCGAATTCCACGATGCCAGAATTACAATTGGCCCAAAGAGCGTGGTGAGCATAAACAACAACAGGCTCAATCCGTCCAGACCTACAAGATATTTGATATCAAGCCCTGTTAATATCGGGGAACCCTCTGTTACATATTGAGGAAGTGCCGAACCGGCAACATCAAAATTGAACAACAGCGGCAATGAAAGTAAAAAAGTAACAGACGTTACAACAAGACTGGTCCATTTCACGGCATTGTCACTTTTCAGAAACAAAAATGCAAGTACTCCGAGAAGCGGGAAATAGATGGTAAGATTAAGTAAAAACTCCATGTTTATCAGCTAAGTATCTTTAGAACAATAATAGTGAGAGAACCAGAATTACACCGAGAATTAGGAAAAGCGCATAGTTGCTCGTTACACCTGTCTGCACATATCGAAGCAAGCTTCCTGTAAGGCGTACAATTCCGGCAACAGCATTTACAAATCCATCAATAATTTTTATATCAAAAACAGCAAGAACCTTATCAGAAAATCGTACGGTTGGATGTACAACGGTGCCCTCATATAGTTCATCGAGGTTGTACTTCTCTTTCCAAACCTGGTAGAGTCCGCCAAATCGTGAAGAAATTTTTGCATCCGACACTTCCTGATTATCGTTTCCATACATTCTAAATGCTGTGTAAACTCCGGCTACGGCTACAAGTGTAGCAAAAACCATGAGTGCCCATTCAGCAGGAATGGAGAGTGTAAGTGGAATATCGGCCGCAATCGGGCTCATCCAGCTTCCAAGCCAGTTTATTGCACCTTCGCCACCAAATGTTTTGGCAATAAAATTGGGTATTCCTATAAATCCGCCAACGATGGAAAGTACTGCAAGTGCCCATAATGGAATGGTCATGGTTGATGGACTCTCATGCAGGTACTCTTCTGCATTTTCTGCACCTTTTACTTTCTGTGGTAACTTAAAGCTTCCGTGGAACGTGGTAAGCGTTAAACGGAACATGTAGAAGGCTGTTAGAAATGCCGTTACTGTGGCAACTCCCCATAGAATGAAATACATAGCGCCGGCAAATTCGCCAAAGCCCATATTCATGGTGTGCATCAGGATTTCATCTTTCGAGAAGAAACCGGCAAGTGGCGGTATACCTGCAATTGCGATGGTTGCAATTAAGAATGTCTTGTAGGTAGATGGCATGTACTTCCTGAGGCCACCCATGTTTCGAATATCCTGCGGATCAAAATGGACATCTTTACCTTTGTCGTGCAGTTTATGCTCAACATGCTCCATTGTGTGAATTACAGAACCTGAACCGAGGAAGAGACATGCCTTGAAGAACGCATGCGTAATCACATGAAAAAGTGCCGCAGTGTACGCTCCTGCTCCAAGCGCAAGGAACATAAAACCAAGCTGAGAAACTGTTGAGTAGGCAAGTACACCTTTAATGTCATTTTGTGTAATTGCAATAGTTGCGGCCACAATTGCAGTCAATGCACCAATCACCGCAACGATCATCATCACCTCAGGGGTGAGCACGTACATGGGAGACATTCGCGTGATCAGGTAGATACCCGAAGTTACCATAGTAGCCGCATGAATTAGGGCAGAAACTGAAGTTGGGCCCGCCATCGCATCCGGCAGCCAGACAAACAGCGGTATCTGAGCACTCTTACCGGTTGCCCCTATAAACATCAGAAATGCGATCCAGAAAATGGCATCACCTGTAAAAGCATCCAGGTTGGCGAGTACAACATCGAAATTGAGACTTCCAACCGCTTCAAAAATCATAAAGATGGCAACCAGAAAGGCAAAATCCCCTACCCTGTTGTAAAGGAATGCTTTTTTTGCGGCATCCGATTTTAGCATATCGGTGTACCAGAATCCAATCAGCAGGTAAGAACACAATCCAACACCTTCCCAGCCCAGGAAAAGCAGAAGCAAATTATCAGCCAAAACCAGGTTCAGCATTGCAAAAATAAACAGGTTCAGATAAGCGAAAAACTTCCAGAAACCCGGATCGTGAGACATGTACCCGATTGAGTAGAGATGAATCAGCGATCCAACACCGGTTACAACAAGCGCCATAATCAGAGAAAGCTGATCGATCTGGTAGGCAATATCAACAGTGAGGCCACCTGTATCAATCCAGGTAAAAAGTTTTGCGTGGATGGCACCAGCTTCGGCATTAAAATTCAAAAACAGATAAACTGTAATGAGAAAAGGGATAAATACTGCGAAATTGGCAATGGTACCTATAAAACTCTTTCTTGAACGAAAATCTTTCCAAAATAGACCGGATATTCCGTTTACAAGAAAACCAAGTAGTGGCAATCCAATAATCAGGCCAACGAGCACTGTGGGTGATTCCATCAACAGGTTAATTAGTTTGGCGCTTATGGTTAGACTGTTTATAACAGCTTTAATTTCAGGAGGCAAAGATACAAAAATCTATTCCAAGATAAACTCAAAAGAGTGTAAATCTCATCTTCCGGAAAAGATTTTTAAAGCTTTGATACTCTTTTTTTGTCAACCTTATACTTTATATATAGCACGCAACCTGTGAAAGCGTTTTTTTGGATAAACGGTGTAAAACAGATCAACTTTTATTGCAGAGAATGGCTTTTTTTCGATAAGTTTGTGCAACTAAAAGAAAGTGGGCAAACAGCTTATAGAGCTAACTAATGAACAAGCTATCTTTTTTCAGCCTTACTATGTCGTTTCTCTCATTAATGACCTTTTGGGTTATCATGAGTGGGTTTTTCGATTTTATACATCTTGGGCTTGGCGTGCTAACGGTGGCCGGGGTTATGTATGTGAATTACCAGCTGAAGACGCACAGATTCTTTGATGATGACATGGATGATCTCAGTGAAGTTCGTTTCGGCAGAGCGGTTTACTATGTATTCTGGATGATCATACAGATTGTAATTGCGGGTTTTCATGTGGTAGGGATTATTATCCGTCGCAAAATGCCCATACATACCACGATGATTACCTTCAGAACAAATTTACCGAGTGCACACGCACGAATGATTTTGGGCAATTCAATTTCATTAACACCGGGAACACTTACCATCGAAATTGAAGGCGACATGTTTATAGTCCATGCCATTGATGACAAGTCGTTTGAAGGAATTTCTTCAGATAAAATGCCCCGCGAAGTGCTCAAACTGTTTCAGAAAGAAGAGCGCCAGGTAATTGAAGATCTTCAGATCATTACTCAAACTAAAAAGGCAAAAAACAGCTGATGAACTCATTTTTTCTATATAGTGCGGTTGTTCTAACCATCATTATTGCTGTTCCACTGGTACGGGTACTTACCGGGCCAACTCTATACGACAGGCTTCTCGCCACCAATGCTATCGCTACAAAAACCATTGTTCTTATTGCCCTGATTGGTTTCCTGTTCGATAGTATCGAAAACTTTATCGACATAACACTTGCATACGCTATACTTGGCTTTATCGGCTCGCTGATTATTGCCAAGTATGTTTCATCCCCAAAATTTGAGGATAAATGAGCGAAATACAGAATATCATCAGCATCATATTTGTTGTGACGGGCATTATTTTTATGCTGGTTGGCAGTATCGGTATCATCCGATTGCCTGACTTCTATTCCAGATCGCACGCTGTGAGTAAAAGTGATACTCTTGGTATTATTTTTGTAATCCTGGGACTGGTAATTTACGAAGGTGCTACTCAAAGCTCGTTAAAATTGATACTGATTGTTCTTTTTATAGCTCTTGCAAATCCGGTTGGTATTCATGCCCTGGCACGAGCAGCATACAAGCGCGGGCTCAACCCTTTCTACTCTGATGATGAAATCGATGAGGAGGAGCATACATGATTTGGGAACTTGAGCTTATTATCTACATTTTCCTCGCCATTTCGGCAGTGGTAGCACTTGAAGTGAAAGATCTTCTCGTGGCTGTTGTAATGATGACCATTTTCAGCTTCCTGATGGCGCTCCTCTTTGTAGCTATGGGAGCCATTGATGTAGGATTTACTGAAGCTGTAATTGGTGCAGGTGTTACGGGTATTTTATTTGTGGTTGTTGTGTTTCAAACTTCAAGAAAATCAAACGATTGAAAGCACTAAAAATAGTCATATTGGTTCTCTTTGCAGGCATATTGATCTTTGCCGCTTCTGACCTGCCTTTTCGCGGTGATCCCGATAACCTTATGCATGCTGAAGAGAGTATCACCGGTACAACGGTTAAAGGCAATTATTTTATCAAAAATGCCTACCGGGATACACGCACTCCCAACATGGTTACAGTTGTATTGGGTGATTACCGAAGCATTGATACCTTCGGCGAGCAGGTTGTGATCTACACAGCCGGTCTGATCACCCTGCTGGTATTGAGAAAAACCAGACGGAGGCGAACATGAGAAGACAGTTCCATAGTCCCATAGTTCTGCTGGGTGCCCGATTGCTGAGTCCATACATTATGGTTTTCGGTTGGTATGTGATTATTCACGGGCATTACAGCCCCGGGGGCGGTTTCCAGGGCGGTGCACTACTCGCAGCATCTGTTCTTTTGATCAGGGTTGCCGGTGGTCGAAGAGTGGCAAGACTGCAAATACAGGAGTTTGCAACCACACCGCTGGCTGTAATCGGAGTTGTAATCTATTTTGCCACAGGTTTAGTGGCAATGGCAATGGGAGGTTACTTTCTCGATTATTCAGCTCTTCCCATACCCGGTATGGAGCCAGAGTGGCTGAGATATACCGGTATTCTAATAATTGAAGTGGGAATTGGGCTTGCGGTTATGGCCATCTTAGTAATGATATACGATAACATGGTGAGAGGAGAAGATTATGCTTGATTTCTTTTTAGGTCACTACGCATACTGGTTTACCATAATACTTCTCTGTATTGGTGTGTACGGTATTCTGTTTAAGAAGAATCTGATTAAAAAAACGATTGGACTTGCCATCCTTCAGATCTCTGTGGTTCTCTATTTTGTTTCGATTGCTTCAAAATGGGATGCCACAGTACCCGTACTAAATCCGGATTTCCCCGCTGATCAGGTTGCAAACTACCTCAACCCCCTTCCACACACACTAATGCTTACTGCCATTGTTGTTGGAGTAGCTACTTTAGGCGTTGCATTTACACTTCTGTTGGCAATCTACAACAGATATGAAACACTGGACGAAGAAGAACTGATAGAAAAACTTCAATGATTGAGTCGCATCTTCCGGCATATATCGCTTTAACATTTGTACTCTTTTCGGTACTTATACCTGCCTTTGGCTTGTGGAGAAGTGAACTCTCACAACCTCTTGCTGTACTTGGCTCGGGCATTGCCGCAGCTTTCTCTGTGTATGGATTTATCAATTACCTGAATGAGGGAAGCATTCGTTACTTTTTTGGCGGCTGGGAACCACCGGTGGGTATTGAGTTTGTGTATGATGGCCTGGCCGGCTTTTTCGTGCTTGTGATTAATGTGGTATCATTTTTCGTTCTGATTCACTCACATCACATCGCCAAACGAGAGTTTCCCGGTAAAGAGATGCCCTACTACGCTCTCGCCATGCTGATGATGCTTGGTTTTAATGGCATGATTCTCACGGGCGATCTTTTTAACCTCTATGTTTTTCTTGAAATAGCCTCACTATCCGGATATGCATTAATTGCAATCGGTGAAAAACAGGCACCTTATGCAGCTTTCCGATATCTGATTATCGGTACAGCCGGCGGAACACTCTACCTCTTAGGCGTTGGATTTTTATATACCGTAACAGGTACGCTCAATATAATCGATATGGCGGCCATGCTGCCGATGCTCTACGAAAGCAATGCCGTATTTGCGGCCTTAATTTTGATGATTGTGGGTATCGGTGTAAAAGCAGCTCTATTCCCGATGCATGGATGGCTGCCAGATTCCTATACCTATGCCTCATCTGTATCAACAGCGCTAATTGCACCAATTGGTACAAAAGTTGCCGCTTATATCCTTTTCAGAGTTATTCTCTGGCTGTTTGGCCTCGAAATTACCGATGCCATTGCACCCCTTTCTTACATCGTTGGAGTTCTTGCCTGTATCGGGATATTGTATGGATCCATCATGGCTATTGCCCAAACCGAAATGAAACGGATGCTGGCGTACAGTTCAGTTTCGCAAATCGGGTATATCATTATGGGTTTGAGCCTGGCCAATCCCTGGGGTTTTGCGGGCGCATTGCTTCATGTGCTCAACCACGCCATCATGAAAGCGTGCCTGTTCATGATCAGCGGCCAGATGAGATTGAAAGAGGGCCATTCCGATATCAGCCGGTTTGATGACAGTTATCGGAAAAAATATCCGTGGACAATGGCATCATTCAGCATTGCTGCTATTTCAATGATCGGGTTACCTCCGCTTGCCGGTTTCTTTAGCAAGTGGTATCTCGCACTCGGAACCATCGATAACAGCAACTGGCTGTTTCTCGCTGTTATCCTGATCAGTTCTCTGCTTAATGCGGTCTATTTCTTCCGAGTGCTGGAAAAAGTGTATATGATGGATCCCGACAAAGGACAAAAAGAGCCGAAAGATGGCGAACGTAATGAGCCGTCTGCCAGCATGCTCTGGCCAACCGGAATACTTGCTGTAAGCTTAATTGTGATTGGTTTCGCTAATGCGGTAATCGTAGGCATCTTGTTGAATATTTTCCCGATGTAACGTTTGAAATCGGGCCGGACTAACTGAACATTTGAAAATTTTTATTAATAAACCTTAAAAATAACCGATGGATTTATCCCTCGTACCTTTATTAGCCATTTTGGTATCGCTGGTTGCGGTAGTGCCGATTATGTTAAGTTCGGCAAAACCAAACCTTCGCGAATTTTGGACCATTTTGGCAGCCGTTATAAAGTTTGGGCTGGTACTAACTCTGTTGCCGGTGGCACTACAGGGAGATTCCGTAGAGCTTCACCTGGTTGATCTTGCACCCGGAATTCCTCTTGCACTGAAAGCAGATCCGCTGGGTGTCTATTTTGCAGTCATCGCTTCCGGCCTTTGGATCTTCACATCGTTCTACTCCATCGGGTATGTTCGCGGTGCAGGCGAAATCAAACAAACACGGTACTTTGCGAGCTTTGCAGTTTGTTTATCGGCCACCATTGGTATTGCATTCTCTGCAAACCTTATCACATTTCTTCTCTTTTATGAGATGCTTACTGTAGCTACTTACCCACTTGTAATTCATAACGAGAAGAAAGAGGCGATCAACGCCGGCCGAAAGTATCTTGCATTCACATTAACCGCCGGCCTGCTACTGGTAGCCGCTTCAGCTCTGGTCTATCACTACACAGGTACTCTCGACTTCACACCCGGTGGAGTTTTCACTGATGTGGAACTTCCACACACAGCCATGCTGCTGCTGTTTATTCTCTTTTTGGGTGCTGTTGGCGTGAAAGCCGGTGTAATGCCCATACACGGATGGCTTCCCGCTGCGATGGCCGCACCCACACCGGTTAGTGCGCTTCTGCATGCTGTAGCCGTGGTAAAATCAGGTGTATTTGCCATAACCCGTGTTGTGGGGTACGTTTTTGGCGTAGATGTAATGGGTGATTATGGCCTCAATGACATTCTGATTGTACTGGCAGGCTTTACCATCATTGTAGCTTCTCTGATCGCTTTTGCTCAGGATAACTTAAAGAGAAGGCTTGCATATTCAACCGTTGGTCACCTCTCATACATTGTACTGGGTGTTGCACTACTTACACCCACAGGAATGACCGGTGGAATTATGCATATTGCCGCACACGCTACCATGAAAATTACCCTCTTCTTCTGTGCCGGTGCAATCTATGTAAATCTCCACAGAACAGAGATCAGTAATCTCGATGGAATTGCGAAAGTAATGCCATGGACCATGGGGGCATTTGTGATCGGTTCAATGGGTCTTGCAGGTATACCTCCCATTAACGGATTCTTTAGTAAATGGACGCTGGCACTTGGTTCACTTGAAGGCGATATGATAATACCGGTTATCATCCTTGTTGTTAGCGGTATTCTGAATGTGGGTTACTTCTTCCCAATCATTTATCGTGCCTACTTTAAACCCGGCAAAGGTCTTGAAAAATATGGGGAAGCGTCGCCACTAATGGTGGTTCCAATTGTTATTACGGCAACACTTTCCGTTCTTTTTGGCCTGTTCCCGAATCTGTTTTTCGGGTTTTACGATCTTGCGGTTGACATCAGTTTATCACTTTTTAATACAGCTGCACCATGAAGAATATTCACTGGATCATACTGGGTATTATTTTCATTGTAACCCTTGCTCTGGAGTTTACGGTACTGGCCGGTTACGACAGCCACTGGTGGAATGCCATCCCTGCATTCTATGCTATTTTCGGGTTCGTGATCTGCTACGCATTAGTTTATTCAGCCAAATTCATCGCTAAGAAAATTGTAAACCGCGATATCAATTACTATGATTGAGTTTATCACCATACCGGGTGTTATTTTAATAATCGGAGCTGCGGTTATTTCGCTCTTCTCTGAAAGAGTACGTCCTGTACTGTTTCTGTTATTCCCAATCATTGCTGCATTGGTAATTATCACCCGCCCCGAGGGTTACACTGTAAACGGATCCCTGCTGAATTACGAATTGGTGCTCATGCAGACCGATTCTCTTAGTAATCTGTTTGGAATTGTGTTTGCTCTTGGAGCTCTTGTAGCCGGTATTTATGCTTTTCATATGAAAGAGCTTGGTCAGCAGATCAGTGCTCTGGCCTATGCCGGTGGTGCCCTGGGTGTTGTTTATGCCGGTGACCTGTTAACTCTTATTATCTATTGGGAGATCATGGCCCTTGCTTCCACATGGCTGATCTGGGCAAGGCGAACACCGGAAACCGATGCTTCAGGTATGCGCTACCTGATCTATCATATTCTGGGGGGGGGATTGCTTTTTGCCGGGATTCTATGGCATTCTGTAGTTGAGGGCTCCATACTTATCGAAGCCATTCCGATGGAATACACTCCTGCCAATATTTTGATGTTGTTGGGTGTAGCCGTGAATACCGCCATTATTCCTCTGCATACCTGGTTATCAGATGCCTATCCAAAGGCTACCCATACCGGCACCATTTTCATGAGTATTTTTACAACCAAAACCGCCGTTTATGTGCTAATCCGGATGTTTGCAGGCTGGGAACTGCTCATCTTTTTTGGAGCGGCCATGGCTGTTTACGGAATTTATTACGCGGTTATCTGCAAAGATATGCGCGAAATACTCTCCTATCACATCATTAGCCAGGTAGGTTACATGGTTTGTGCCGTTGGTATTGGAACCGACCTTGCCCTGAATGGTGCTGCAGCGCATGCTTACAACAATATTTTGTACAAATCACTGATGTTCATGGCTGTTACCGCTGTGATGTATTCTGCCGGTTCAAGCAAAATGTTCCACCTTGGCGGTTTATACAAAAAACTGCCATGGGTTCTAGGCCTTTATGTTGTCGGTGGACTTTCCATCTCCGGTATTCCGCTCTTTGCCGGTTTTATCAGCAAGGGTATGGTTATTGATGCGGCCGGATATGGCGGACATGAAACCATCATGCTGGTTCTTTTGGTAGCTTCTGTGGGTACCTGGCTTAGTGTTGGGCTGAAGCTTCCATATTTCACCTGGTTCGATAAGGAGGAATTTAATGGAGAGCTCAAACCCATCCCCGTAAATATGTATATCGCAATGGGCCTCCTTGCCTTTGCATGTATTTTCTATGGCGTATTCCCAACTGCTCTCTACACATTCTTGCCGTTTGAAACCGGCTACGAACCCTACACGGTCTACCATGTCGTGGAGATTACACAAATTGCACTGTTAACCTTTGTTGCATTCTGGTTCCTCAGAAAAAAACTGGCTCCGGAACTCACCACTGTTCTCGATCTGGACTGGTTTTACAGAAAAGCTGCACCATCAGTTCGTGCACTTTTTGTAACCAGAGTAGACAACTTCTACGACAGGGTTGAAGATGGAATTCTGGCACTTGCAGATTATCTCAGCAAGAAGTTTAAAAACCCAATGCTGTGGCTCAATCCATTTACAGATAAGAGGAATGAAGCATCACGCTATAGCCCTTCAATGGAAGTGGTGATGAGTTTCATCATCCTCAGTTTCCTCGTATTTGCGATTGTCTACCTGGTTTAACGAAATCCGGTTTGAAAAAGCTATTTCGGATCCTTGCTGATTCTCACGTAACTCGTTCTCCTGTCTACTTCCAGCTCAATTAATGTAGTGGTGTTATCAAAAAAGAGACTGGGGGTATTTTCATCTCCCCCGTCAGACCGGTAGATAACCACATTCTGTAGTGAATCAAGGTCATAATAGATTCCCTTATCTATCGAGGGCACAAAGATCTTCATGCAGATCACAAATTCTCCAAGCTCTTCTTTGGCTTTCTCAATTAGTGCGTTCATATTATTGAGGTTCACCAGCAATCGTCTGTAGCTTTTATCTTTGCTGTGTGTATGTACTTCACACATCATTTCACGATGGAAACGCGTGGATAAATCCTCCTCTGTTCTGTTGAAATACTTTCTATCATCAACAAGATTTCTCTCTTCTTTATTGGCTTTATACACATAAAACTCAATCGTAAAATCATCCACCGGTGCGCCATGATCATCCATTGCATGGACAATAAACTGCTGATAACGGCTATACTTGTTATTTGCCCGCCCAGCATACGCATTGTAGGTTGTATTTGTGATGTTTCTGAGCTTTGTTTGATAAGCTGTGAACTGTTCTGGAGTATCAATTTTTAGTGCTTCCGTTGTCAGATCGATGATTCTGCCCCTCTCCTTCTCAAATTCACTTACGATGGTGCCATGATCGAGACCGGCAAGTACACCGAATGAAAAATCGTGTGCAGTATTGGTTTCTGTCCACTCGCAGGGAGTGTCAGGATCGGAAAAATCGAGTTTTAGCTTTACCGAATCTATCGAAGATCCGGCTATCACAATGGTGCCATCAGTTCCCGGTTTATTAACCCATCCACGAACTCCGGAATAATCCTCAATGCCGGTAAGAATAGTAAGCTGAATCTGATCTTTATTGTAGTAAGAGACCTCTTTCGAAAATAGATCGCGATGTGCCAGCTCCCACTGATACGGGCTCGCCAGTTCAAGCCCATCGAGCAGCCTTCTGCCCACTTCAAGAAAATCACCAATTTTCCACCTGCCTTTTACAAGCCGGCCTAAAAAAGATTTTCCTCTGTGCGCAAGTGGCGAACCAAAATTGGCCGGTGCAAGCATCACAATGCGTTTAACCGGGCACTCTTCAATTCGATCGGAATAGTATCGCCACAACCAATGGCGAACAACAAGCCCACCCGTTGAGTGAATCACGATGTTCAAATCGAACTTTTTGGAACCATCCGTATTGATAAGCTCTTTTTCAATTAAACGGCTGTGCAGGCCATCAATCACATCATTAAATGTGATGTTATCTTCGCGTGATTCGTAATCGGCATAAAGAATGGTATCTACCGTGCCAACCCCGTTCTCTTCAAGCCTCTTTTTCATCTCCACAAACGAACCCGAGCAATCACTCCATCCGTGGATTATAAGTGTATGTGTATGTGTATTTGCCATTTCCTGTTCCCCTCCTCTCTGTTTTTTTTGGACTCAGTGAATTGGCAATAAAATCAATGGAGAGCACATTTCAAATTTATTACCTGAAATTGCCGCATATTTTTATAGAAAAAAATGAGCCCCGCCTCTTCAAACGGAGCCCATACTTAATCATAAATAATCGTTAGATATCCCAGGTATTTCCGCTTCTGAAGAGATCTGATGCGTTCTTGAAATCTGTGCGGCTTTTTTCTCTCGCAATTGCATCATGCGCACTCTTTTCGTAGCTCACTGATTCTGTTTTTCGAATCACACCCATCGCAACGGGATGGTGGGGAAATTGCATTTTAGCGAGTGCAAGATGCATGAGTGAATCGGGTTCAGAAACATCATGAATTAATATATCAGCAGCAGAATTTTCAATTTTCGCTGATTCAAGTTTCATTCCATTCACACACAAGCCTTTGTTCTTCTCTTTACCAAAAACCATCGGTTTGCCATGTTCAAGAATCACCTGGTTATCATCTTTGGTTTCTTTACCTGTAATCTGCTCGTGGATGCCATCTGTAAAAATCACGCAGTTTTGAAGCACTTCAATCACTGATGTACCCTTGTGATGGTAGGCCTGCATCATTACATCCTCCATCAACTTATGATCGTTATCTGGTACTCTGGCAAAGAACGTTGCTCCGGCACCAATAGCTACCTCTCCAATATTAAAGGGCGTTTCGTAGCTTCCCTCTGGTGCTGTTTTGGTTTTCAGCCCTGCAGGTGTGGTTGGTGATGACTGTCCCTTGGTCATCCCATAAATTTTGTTGTTGAATACGATGATATTCAGATCCACATTGCGGCGGCATGCGTGGATAAAGTGGTTACCGCCAATAGCCATGCAATCACCGTCTCCGGTAAATACCCATACATTCAGCTCAGGTTTGGCAAGTTTCGCGCCGGTTGCCACAGCTATTGCGCGTCCATGGATGGAGTGAATGCCATATGTATCCAGGTAATAGGTTATTCTGGATGAGCAGCCAATTCCGGACACACTCAAAAAGTGCTCTTTTTTATGATCCATTTGTGCAAAAGCCTTCTGCATATTTGCAAGAATCATATAATCGCCGCATCCCGGGCACCATCGAACTGCCTGATCGCTTACAAAGTCTTTTCGGGTCAGTTTTTCTGTTTTGTCTTTTACGTCCGTTTGCATAGCTACTTTGTTAAAGTGTTAATGATTTCTGCTTTTATTTCGGAAGTAAAAAACGGCTGCCCTTTTACCTTGTTAAACTGCTTGTAGGTAAATTGAGGAATTTTGGTTCGCAGGTAGTTTGCAAACTGGCCGTTATTCAGTTCGCAGATCAGGATCTCATCAAACCCGGCAAAAATCTCTTCGATATTTTGCGGCAACGGATTGATATAGTTAAAATGCGCAAAACCGATATTCACTTCACCATCTTCAAGAAGCTCAGTAAGGGCCGTGCTGATGGCTCCGTGCGTACTGCCCCAGCCAACAATCAGCAGTTTGCCCGATTGTGCTCCCATAACTGTTTGATCCGGAATTCTTTTCGCAATCCTTGCAATTTTCTCCTCACGAATTTTCGTCATCTTTTCGTGATTCTCCGGTTCATAAGTGAGGTTACCGGTATTCTCTTTTTTCTCCAGGCCGCCTATTCGGTGTTCAAAACCGGGATCTCCGGGACTTTTCCAGTATCTGTTGAGAAATTCCGGATCCCGAATATATGGTTCCCACTCTTCGGCCGGTTTGCTGAATTCTGGTATGTTTATCTTTGGCAACTCACCATTTTCGGGAATTCTCCAGGGGCTTGTGCCGCTTGCCAGATAAGAATCGGACAGCAAAATTACCGGTGTGGAATGCTCCATCGCAATTTGGGCTGCTTCATAGCTGTAGAAAAAACAGTCGTCCGGCGAACTGGCAGCAAGTACCACCAGTGGAGCCTCTCCATGCCTGCCATAAAGTGCCTGGTAGAGATCACTCTGCTCAGTTTTTGTTGGCAAACCCGTGGACGGACCTGCTCTCTGTACATTTATCAAAACAAGTGGAATTTCTGAAATTACAGCCAGCCCCATTGCCTCTGATTTAAGTGATGCCCCTGGACCTGACGTTGTTGTTACAGATAAATTTCCACTAAACGCTGCTCCGATTGCTGCGCAAACAGCTGCAATTTCATCTTCAGCCTGAAAAACGATAGCACCCATATCTTTTCTGGCCGAAAGTTCATGAAGAATTTCTGAGGCAGGGGTAATAGGGTATGAAGAGAGAGACAATTTTCTACCACTATTTTCTGCCGCAGCAAGCAAACCCCATGCAGCTGCTGTATTTCCATCGATATTTCGATACGTACCTTTGGGAAGATTTGCAGGCGGTATTACAATAGACGCGCCAATAATTTCTGTACTTTCTGCAAAATTAAACCCGGCATTAAGAGCCAGTTTGTTTGCTTCTAACAAGAGTGGTTTTGTGCTGAACTTTTTCTCAAGCAGCTTGATCGTATTCTCAAGCGGACGGCTGAACAGAAATGATACCACACCGAGAGCAAACATATTTTTACTGCGTATCATCGCAGCGTTTTCGAGACCGAGGTCTTTCAGTGCCTCCTTGGTGAGAGATGTGGCCGGGGCCTCAATCACATGAAAATCAGATAGGGAGCCATCTTCAAGCGGATTTGATTCGTAATCTGCTTTTTTCAGGTTACGGGCACTGAAGCTGTCTGAGTCGGCGATAATGGTTCCGCCTGCTTTTAAAATCCCGATATTCGCTTTAAGAGCTGCAGGATTCATTACCACGAGTACATCAACCTGATCGCCCGGAGTGTATATTTCAGTACCTCCAATTTGAATCTGGAAACTCGATACACCACTCACACTTCCTTGCGGTGCTCTGATCTCTGCGGGAAAATCGGGAGTGGTCGTCAAATCGTTGCCCGCCCACCCCGACGATTGTGAAAACATATCTCCGGTTAGCTGCATGCCATCACCAGAATCACCGGAAAATCGCACCACAGCCTTTCTAACTTCCGGAGTCAGAATTTTCTCAGCCATAAAATCTCATCTCATGTTATTGGTAAAGCGCTTAGCAGTTGCTTAAGCGTGCAACATCTCTTTTCTTTCAAGAAGTACTTCCTCTGTCTCCTCATGATCGGGATCCGGGATAATACAATCCGGTACGGGACAAAATGCAATACACTGCTCCTCTTCATGGAAACCTACGCACTCTGTACATTTATCGGTTACGATAAAATAGAAGTCTTCTGACAGGGGTTCCTGCATCTCATCTGCATCAACTTCTGTTCCGTTCAGCAGAGAAACCATTCCGGAAAGTGATGTGCCATCAGCCATCGACCATTCTGCTCCCGGTTCGTAAATCGCCTGATTAGGACATTCCGGCTCGCAAGCTCCACAATTAATACAGGTATCGGTTATTAATACAGCCATTTGTCATTATTTTTTATTGGTTTGGATTCAATTTTCTTATTGGGCTGATTGCCTATTATCCTATTAATAGATAATTAGACAATAAACTCTAAATAAATGTACCAAAAAGATACTGCGCTCACAAGAAAATGGACCTCAACCTCTTTAATTTAGAATCAGTATAGATTATTGAAAGTTTTCGAGCTTAAAACCTTGCAGTATTTTAATATAGTTTGCACGTTCAAATGCACTCGGGTCGGCCACAGATGCAGAGCTCATTGCGCCTTTCATCTCTTCTAACGAAGTATACCCCTTCTCCTCCATCCACAGAACCATCTCTTTTTCAATCTGCTGCAGAATACCTGGTCCGCTGTAGAGTAAAACAGATGCCATCATAGCTACATCAGCCCCAGCGAGTACCATTTTGATTACATCTTTAGCTGTATGGATACCCGTAGTTGCGGCAATGCTTCCCTTGAGATGTGGCCTGAGCATGGCTATCCATCGCAAAGGAAGGCGTTTTTCGAAAGAGCTGCTGAGTTCAAGACTTGGCTGAACATCCAGATTTTCAAGGTCTATATCGGGCTGATAAAACCGGTTAAAAAGAACCAATCCATCAGCTCCGGCTTCTTCAAGCTTAACGGCCATATTCCCAAACGAACTGAAGTACGGGCTCAGTTTTACAGATACCGGAATTGAAACGGACTCTTTTACTGCTTTCAGATCATTAATATACATCTGCTCAACATCTGCTGAAGTGAGGGTTGGATCACCGGCCACATAGTAGACATTAAGTTCTATGGCATCTGCTCCCGCTTCTTCCATGCGTTTGGCGTATGATCTCCACCCTCCTTCAGAAACACCATTTATACTGGCAATTATTGGTATATCCACAGCACTCTTCAGAGCCGCAATCTGTTCAAGATAGTCTTCAGCATGCAGGTTATGATACTCATCCGGCTCCGGAAAATAGCTTAATGCTTCTGCGTAACTATCCTGCGATAGTGATAAATAGTGATCAAGAGCCTGATTTTCCGCATTGATCTGCTCTTCAAAGAGCGAATACATCACAACTGCCGATGCCCCGGCATCTTCCATTTTCTTTACATTATCCACTTCACTGGATAGCGGGGATGCTGAAGGTACCAGCGGATTTTTCAGGGTCAGTCCCAGATATTTGGTCTCTAAATTCATGGTAATCTCGTTAATTTTGGGAATTTGTTTGAAGGATGAAAACATCCGTCCGCAACAATGAGCGGACGGACGCGCGGTCTATTACTCTTCCGGTTCGTACAATTTTTCAAGCTGCTCGTACACTTTCCACTGATCGTGCACCTCTTTCTGTGCCTGAGTCATCAGCTGTTTTGCAATTTTCGGCTGAGATTTTGCCAGCATCAGATATCTCATCTCATTGTATGCATAATCCTTGAGATCGATTTTCGGTGCTTTTGAATCGAGCTGGAATGGGCTCTTGCCTTCGTCTGCTCTGGTTGGATCGAACCTGAATAGAGGCCAGTAACCTGAATCCACAGCGAGCTTCTGCTGGGTTAATCCATCTTTCATGTTATAGCCATGTGCAATACAGTGGCTGTAGGCGATGATAATTGATGGCCCCGGATATCGCTCAGCCTCAACAATTGCCTTCATTGTCTGCATATCGCTGGAACCCATCGCAATTCGTGCCACATACGCCTTTCCGCTGTTTATCGACATCAGGCCAAGATCTTTCTTGCCAACCCGCTTACCGGCCGCTGCAAATTTTGCAACTGCACCTAAAGGAGTGGCTTTCGAGCACTGACCACCTGTATTGGAGTAAACCTCAGTATCCATCACAAGAATGTTTACATCCCGTCCGCTGTCAAGCACATGGTCCAGGCCGCCGTAGCCGATGTCATACGCCCATCCATCGCCGCCAAAGATCCAAACGCTTTTACGCACCAGGTAATCAGCCAGACTAAAGAGCATTTTAGCATCTTTGGAATCTGAACTCTTCAACAATTCCTTCAGCTTTGAAACTCTTTCCCGCTGTTCAAAAATACCGGGTTCTGTGGTTTGGTCAGCTGTCAGAATCTCCTGAACCAGCGACTTATCCAGTGCTCCATTCATACGGCTCAGCATCTCTTTTGCCTGCTCGGTATGTTTATCGATCGTTAGTCGATAACCAAGTCCAAATTCGGCATTATCCTCAAAGAGTGAGTTAGACCATGCAGGCCCTAATCCCCGATTATTGGTTGTATATGGAGTGGATGGCAGATTGCCCCCATAAATACTTGAACAACCCGTTGCATTGGCTATCACCATTCGGTCGCCATATAGCTGAGTGATCAGTTTTATGTAAGGCGTTTCACCACAGCCCGCACAAGCGCCGGAGAACTCAAACAGTGGCTGCAGAAACTGTGAACCTTTTACGGTATCCTGCTTGATTTGTGATCTGTCGTACTCAGGCAGAGTGAGAAAGAATTCCCAGTTTTCAATTTCCTGATCGAGAAGCGGTTCGATCGGCGCCATGTTAAGTGCCTTACGGCTGACGTTGGTTCGATCTTTTGCCGGGCAAACCTCAACACAAAGCTCACAACCGGTACAATCTTCCGGAGAAACCTGAATACTCACTTTGGTATTATCAGGCCACTCGCGCCCTTTGGCATCCATATATTTGAATGTTTCGGGAGCAGCCTCAAGCAACTCTCCATCGAATGCTTTCATCCGAATAACCGCGTGCGGGCAAACAAACATACATTTTCCACACTGTATACAGATATCTGGCTCAAGTACAGGTATCTCTTGTGCGATGTTTCGTTTTTCCCACTGCGTGGTTGCTGTTGGGAAGGTGCCATCAGCCTGGAAAGCACTCACGGGCAGATTGTCGCCATTGCCGGCAATAATTTCTGCAATTACCTTCTGTACATATTCAGGGGCTTCCTCAGGTACCGGCGGGCGCATCTTAATCGCTGATCCCGCATTTTCAGGAACCTGAACCTCGAACAGATTAGCTACAGAATTATCCACAGCTAAGTAGTTGCTCTGAAGAATTTTTTCACCCTTGCTTCCATACGCCTTTTTGATGGCATCTTTAATGAGCAAAATGGCTTTTTCTTTCGGTAATATTTCTGAAATGGCGAAGAAACAGGTCTGCATTACGGTATTAATGCGGTTTCCCATTCCATTTTCGCGTGCCACTTTGTATGCATCGATACTGTAGAACTTCAGTTTTTTATCGATGATTTGTTGCTGCACTTTTTCGGGAATGTTATCCCAGATTTCATCCGGTCCGTAAGGTGCATTTAACAGAAAGGTAGCACCATGCCGCGCTTTTTTGAGCATATCAAGCCGGTTCAAAAACTGAAACTGATGACACGCGATAAACTTTGCCTTATCGATCAGATACGCCGACCGAATGGGACTTGGCCCAAACCTAAGATGCGAAACGGTTGTTGCACCCGATTTTTTCGAATCGTACACAAAGTAACCCTGTGCATAGTTATCGGTATTATCGCCAATTATTTTGATGGAGTTTTTATTCGCACTCACGGTTCCATCGGCACCAAGGCCGTAGAACAGTCCTTCAAAAACCTCAGGATCCATCTCCCAGCCATCTGTGGAGAAATCGAGGCTTGTTTGGGTTACATCATCATTAATACCGATGGTAAAATGATTCTTGGGTTTCTCAGCTTTAAGTTCTTCAAAAATGCGACTGATCATTGGAGGTGTGAACTCTTTTGAAGAGAGCCCGTAACGGCCATTTACAACTTTCGGCTCGTTATCGAATGCTTTCCATCCTTCGGTTCTGTTTTCATGCAGGGTTGATATAACATCGTTATAGAGTGGTTCACCCACACTGCCGGACTCCTTGGTTCGATCCAGAACAGCAATCGAATTTACACTATCCGGGAGTGATTGAATAAGATGTTTCATGCTGAACGGACGGAAAAGGCGCACTTTGATCAAGCCAACCTTTTCACCACGCTTGTGCAGCTCGTGCACTGTTTCGTGTGCAGTTTCAGCACCGGAGCCCATTAAAATTATAACTCTCTCCGCATCTATTTCCCCAAAATATTCAAACAGTTGATACTGGCGGCCGGTGTGAAGTGCCAGTTTATTCATGCTGTTTTGTACAATATCCGGGCAGGCATTGTAATATTTATTGCCCGATTCCCTGGCCTGGAAAAATACATCCGGATTTTGAGCTGTACCCCGCAGAACAGGTTTATCCGGTGTGAGAGCACGCTGACGGTGAGCAATAACCCACTCATCATCAATCATCTCGCGCATTACATCTTCTTGTATCTGATGAATTTTTTGGACCTCGTGCGATGTGCGGAACCCATCAAAAAAGTGAATAAACGGTATGCGCGACTCCAGTGTGGATGCGTGTGCGATCAGTGCCATGTCCATCGCTTCCTGCACGCTGTTGGAGCTGAGCATTGCAACCCCTGTAGGCCTCATGGCCATAACATCACTGTGATCTCCAAAAATTGAAAGCGCATGTGTTGCTACGGTTCGTGCCGCCACATGAACAACGGCCGGTGTAAGTTCGCCTGCTATTTTGTAGAGGTTCGGCATTTTAAGCAACAGCCCCTGAGATGCAGTAAACGTAGTGGTTAATGCCCCGGTTTGAAGTGCTCCATGCATGGTTCCTGCGGCACCTCCTTCACTCTGAAGTTCGGCAACTTCAGGCACGGTACCCCAAATATTCTTTTTACCCGCCATCGACCACTCATCACTCCATTCACCCATGGGCGATGCCGGTGTAATTGGATAGATAGCAATAACTTCACTTAATTTGTGGGCGATATAAGCCGCCGCTTCGTTTGCGTCAATAGTTACCTGTTTTTTCGACATGGGTACTTCCTCCGGGAAATTGATTCTGTTTTAAACTCTTTTGTAGTTGGTTATAGACATCATTAATTCTGAAACTCTGGACCTTCTATTCAATTTTACTGATGGAGATGATGCCTCCGCCGTTTTGAACTTCTTCTTTTAGAGCTTCGAGTGTTTTGGTTTGAAAAAGATTTTGCACACGCTCCCTGATTGCCTTGTAATCAGTATGAATGGGACATGGATTATTATCATCACACGATTTAAACCCTATTCCGCACTGATGAAAAATGTCGAGCCCATCAATGGCATCTACAATTTCGAGAAGGGTAATTTCATCGGGTGGACGGGTTAATCGAAATCCGCCTGTGGGACCCTTCATCGAATACAACAGTTTCTCTCTCACCAAAAGCTGTAAAATTTTACTGAGAAAGTGCTTGGGTATATCCTGCTCTGTTGCAATTTCATTAAGTTCTACGTTCTTCTCACTGGATGAGTGTAGTGCTATGTAAAACATAGCTTGCAAACCGTAATGACAGGAAGCTGAAAACATAGAGTGCCTTTTGTAAACCGGTAGTCGATATAAATCAAACTTTTGCGGATGATGCTTAAGCTTCTGAATTCATCACGCTCTCTTACCGGTGATCGCGTTAATCTTTATTAAAGATATTTAGATAAAAAACTCTAATTAAATGTAATAAAAAAGATCTCTGTGTACAACTTGTATTTAAAAGATTAGACTGAGTCTACAGAATGGCTAAAACACCCAGGCGAATAATCACTCCTTTTTCTTACCAAGGCTGATTATACTTTCACCCCTTTTTACATCTTCGGTGAGTTCGAGAAGAGTTTTTGTTCTAAACAGTTTTTCCACTTGTCCACGTACTTTCTTGTACTCGTCGTGAATTGGGCAAGGATTAGCATCATTACACTGCTTAAAACCAATACCGCATTTATTGAACACACCCAGTCCGTCTATTGCATCAATCACTTCAATGAGGGTAATATCTTCCGGATCTCTGCTAAGCCGAAAACCACCTGTTGGGCCTTTCATAGAGATGAGCAGATCGTTTTTAACAAGCTGCTGAAGAATTTTACTTAAAAAGTGCTTGGGTATATTTTGCTCAACAGCAATCTGCTTCAGATCAACATTTTTATCATCTGCGGAATGCATTGCAATATATAGGATACCCTGTAGGCCATAATGACACGAGGTAGAGAACATGTTAAGACTGTTTAATATTCAATAAGCTTAATATTATCAATTTACTATGAGTAATTAATGACTACATACTCCGAAATCAGCAATGAAGATACAAAATTGGATACGCAATTTACATTCCAAGTTGATCTTCAATTACAATTTAAGAACTCTATTTGAAGATTAAATAACCATCAATTCATTTTTTCTTTTACAATACCACGAACTTTTTCGGCAAGGTCTGCACAGTATGAAACCATATCAACACTTGTACAATGTTCAATATCTTCATTGGGATCTTTGAGGATATCGTTGCATTTGCAATAGAGTGATGAAAAATCAACCTTTTTCAGGTTTTTGTTGTACTGGCTGCAAAATGTAATGAGCTGGTCGATCGTGAGATTTGGTTCCAGCATAATCTTTTTCTCTTCTGCATAGAGTATTGCAAGACCCTGAAGATATTTATAGAGTGATCTTCTTGAGAATACACATGCCGAAAAACTGACTACATCTTCCGAAGGCCTGTAAAGCTCCTGCGAAGCCCGTTTCAAATCTTCTTCAGCTTCTTCAAATAATTTAGTGGCGTTTACTTTACTCATAGTTTTAGGATGTTATGTTTGATAAAATTCCTGCCTGTTCGCATCTTTTTTGCTGCAAAATTCACATAGAATACCTAATCCGAAAGTTTCCGGGTTATTGCAGCGGTATTGAATCAAAGAACTAAAAACCGAACATCAGCATAGAATTTCTTGCAAACTCCAGAACCGGCTGAAAGTAAAGGCCAAGCAACAGAGTAGGTATGAGCAGAGCAAATAGAATTACTCTCGAAAGAAAGTCGAATTCTATTGCTGCATCATTTTCATCCGGTTTAAAAAAGTACATATTTCGAACCACCCGGATGTAGTAGAAGAGTGAAATCACAGTTGTAATCCCTGCAATGGCAACCAGCCAGATCCATCCCGCACTAATGGCTGCCCCAAAAATATAGAGCTTGGCAACAAAACCGCCGGTTGGCGGCAATCCGGTTAGAGACACAAGAAATATGGTCATCGCCACTCCGGCCAGCGGAGATCTATGCCCCAGCCCTTTGTAACCTTCAATAGATTCTGTACCCGCTTTGTTCATAAACAACATGGCTACATAAAATGCACCTAGATTCATGAAGAGGTAGATAAAGAGATAGATCATGATGGATGTGAGGCCTTCGCTGGTTAAAATCACCAGCCCCATCAAAATATAGCCTGCATGTGCAATACTGGAATAGGCCAGCATTCGCTTGATATTATCCTGACGAAGTGCCGTAAGGTTACCCACAATCATAGCCAGTGCTGCCATGCCGCCAAGCAGAACATCCCAGTGAATACCCTCTATGGCAGACCAAGTGCCGGTAACTGAAAATCCGCCAGAGTCGATAAATGAGACCGAGAAAAATCGAATTACCATCGCAAAGGCTGCAATTTTCGATGCTACCGCAAGCAGAGCAGCGATTGTAATAGGCGCGCCTTCGTACACATCTGGTGCCCAGAAATGAAACGGAACTACAGCGATCTTGAACCCAAGACCTACAATTATCATCAAAACAGAGATATTGAGGATTAGTGTCTGTTCCACCCCGACTGCCAGTGCTTCGTTAATTGCATAGATATCGGTTGCGGCAGTTACACCAATCAGCAGTGAAATTCCATACAGCATCACACCCGATGATACCGCTCCGTATATGATATATTTCATCGACCCTTCTGATGAGCGCAGTGAACTTTTGGTAAACCCTGCCAGTACATACGAACTGATACTGGTTACCTCAAGCGCAAGAAACATCAGAAGCAGATTGGTAGCCCCTGCCATCATCATCATGCCAAGCATCATACCGGCAAAAAGCATATAGTATTCTCCCATACGCAGTGAATATGCCTCCAGTTCCCGGTTTTTCATTGAGAACAGAACCACAAAGATCCCGGCCAGAATCAGTAGAGTTTTGAAAAATACCGCAAAAGGATCCACGGCTGCCATATCATAAAAAATCGATTCAACAGTACCTGACTGAAGCATCACAAAGAGGCCTGCTATCACCAATCCGCCAAGCATTATCCAGGCAGCCACCTGCTTTTGGCTTTTTACAACGAGGTCTGCCACAATGATCACACAGAGAGTTACAACAATAACAATCTCGGGCAGGTAAAGGCTGATGCTATGTAATGTTTCTTCAACCATTGTTATGTGCAGATTCTACATTCAAATTTTTGCTCGTTATTTCGTCGATAGAAAGACTGGATTCGTAATAGTGCAAATCTTAATTGCGCAAACGTCCCGTTTGTATCAAAGTACTTTCTGTTGATCACAATGGAATTCTCAAGCCAGTTGTGCCCCAATTCCGTAACTCTGTCAGGAGCATTCGCACTCCGACAGGTTGCTTTATTTTGTTTGGAATTATTCATCTTAGTACCCCCCAATTCTTACAAATTCCACGAGGTGGCTCAGGGAGCTATTCATCAGCTCAATAGCCGGTGCAGGATAAATTCCCAACAGGATGATTAATGCAATCAGCGGGACAAACATCAGGATTTCACGCGGTGTTAAATCGTTGAGGTTGGTCAGCTTTTCAGGGGTTTTACCCAGATAAACCCGCTGTATGGTCCAGAGTATGTAACCCGCGGTGATGATAATTCCGGTTACCGATATAATGGTTATCCATCTGTACGCTTCGAAAGCCCCGAGGAATGAGAAGAGTTCACTCACAAATCCATTCAATCCGGGCAGACCAAGTGCCGCAAACATGCCGATCATGGCGAGTCCTGTATATTTTGGCATCTGATTGGCAATGCCACCAAAATCATAGAGTCCCCGTTTTTGGGTTCTGTCGTACAATACACCTACCGAGAGGAAGAGTACAGCGGTGATAATTCCGTGATTAAACATCTGCAGCACACCGCCAACCATACCCTGCGTGTTGAGGGCTGCAATACCGAGCACCACAATACCCATGTGACTGATGGATGAGTAGGCAATCAGCTTTTTGAAATCGTCTTGTGCCATGGCACAGAAGGCGCCGTAAATAATACTGATCATACCCAGGGCGGCCATAAAATAGATGAAGTAAACTGTTGCATCAGGGAATATCGGGAAGTTGATTCGCAACAATCCGTAGGTTCCCAGTTTCAAAAGTACACCGGCAAGAATCACACTGATCGGTGTGGGTGCCTCCACGTGAGCATCCGGGAGCCAGGTGTGGAATGGGAACAGAGGTATCTTTATCGCAAAATTAATGAACAGTGCCATCCAGGCAACGTATCTCCAGGTAGTATCCACACCGGATAGAAGGCCGCCTTCAACATAATTGGCAGGATTCATCATATGCAAAATGTTGAATGTGTGAACGGACTGACCGGTTGCAGGATCCGTATACGCCACACTGAAATAGAGGGCGAGCATGGTGAGCAGCATCAAAATTCCACCCACAAACGTGTAGAGGAAAAATTTGATAGCGGCGTATTCTCTCCTTGGTCCGCCCCAGAGGCCAATGAGGAAGTACATCGGTAACAGCATCACTTCCCAGAAGATGAAAAAGAGGAAGAAATCGAGCGCCACAAATACACCCATCATACCGGTAACCAGAAGAAGATAGAGGGTGAAATATCCTTTCACCATTTTATCGATGTTCCATGATGAAACCACACCAATAAACCCAATCAGCGATGTCAGAATTATCATCAGTACACTAAGGCCATCAATCCCAACAAAATAATTAATCTCGATGCGCCCAACCCAGGGAACTGCTTCAACAGTTATCCAGCTGAATTTCTCCATAAACTGGAAACTTTCCGCATCGTTGATACCAAGTTTGGTCCTGTCAAAAACCGCAAAAATCACACCGGCAAGTATCACCTGTATACCTGTGGCAACGGCTGCGGTCCATCGAATGGCATTTCGGTTTTTGTCCGGAAGCAGCAAAACGATAATCATACCAACTATCGGGATAAACACAATCCAGGTAAGAATACCGATGCCTAAAATTTGAAGTTCCATAGGTTTATGCTCTGTTATGTATTAATAAATCGTTCAATATTTCTTTCTCCGTTACTCTCATAAAAACAGTACAAACAGTACCAAGAAGCTGAATATCACAAACAGCAGATAGGTCTGTACTTTTCCGGTTTGAATGTGGCTCAGCAACCCGCCCGCTCTGTTTGCCGTTGATGCAGTTCCATTCACAAGACCATCCACAATGTTAGTATCTACCCAGCCGCTTATGGATGCGAAGATCTTTGTTACTGATGCAGCCCCGTTTACGATGCCATCAATTATCGTCTCATCAAACCATCGAAGGGCTCTCATAACCACGTGGCTTCCCTTTACAAACAGTGTATTGTAGATCTCATCGAAATACCATTTGTTCACTGCACCTTTGTAGAGGAAACCGGCACGTTGGGCAAGCATATCAGCACTGATCTTCTTCTGCTGATACACTGTGTATGCCAGGAAAACTCCGGCAACAGCTATGATAATTGAAAGTACCATTGCGAGTGTATGCACACTGCTTACTGCTTCGTAGAATACCGGATATGTTGCAGGTTGAAGCAGTTCCGGCACCATGCTTAATGGACGCTCCACGGCTGCGTAGAACCATCCTGATGAAGCTCCGAATGGGTTAAAACTGTAGAAGAAAAAGAGCGAGAGCGCGGCAAGTACCATCAGCGGGATGGTCATTACTTTGGGTGATTCGGCCACTCCAGAGATAATTTTCTGATCGGAAGGTTTGCCGTGGAAAGTTAAAATCAGCAGACGGAACATGTAGAAAGCGGTAAGGCCTGCTACAGTAAATCCAATAAGTGGAAGCAGCCAGTGGCCGTTCAGCGTACTGAATGCCAGAGTGCCCGCAAGAATTTCATCCTTGCTCAAAAAGCCCGATGTAAGTGGTATCCCCGAAATAGCCAATGTAAAAATGAGGAATGTCCAGTAGGTAAATGGCATTTTGGATTTCAATCCGCCCATATTCCGAATATCCTGTGCATCGGTATCGTGGTCGTGGAGTTTATGCAGAGCAGCGTGCATTCCAAAAATCACACTACCGGCTCCTAAAAATAGCCCCGCTTTGAATGCAGCATGTGTAACCAGATGCATGAAACCAGCTGTGTAGGCGCCAACTCCGAGTGCCATGATCATATACCCGAGCTGACTGATGGTTGAATAGGCCAGTACTTTTTTGATATCGAATTGCGTGATGGCAATGGTTGCTGCTATGAGTGCGGTGATGGCTCCGATGTATGCAATCACCAGGAGAGCATCTGCCGTGAGCATCGGGAAAATTCTTGCAACAAGATAGACACCTGCCGCAACCATCGTGGCGGCGTGAATCAATGCACTAACCGGAGTGGGGCCTTCCATAGCATCGGGCAACCA
>JAFIES010000058.1 GCA_020832415.1 Balneolaceae bacterium
GGGTTTAAACCGGATAAGAATAGATCACCTGTTGCATTGAGAACCTGGAAAAATGTAGCGGAAGATACTTCAGAAATTATCAACATAGTAACCCGATAACCGTTTGTCTAACCAAACACTCCATAATATTCGAGCAGTAATTTTTCTGCTTCCATTCTTTTTTTATGAAGAAGGTCTGCTCGCTGCAATTATGGCTGTAGCGGCCCTTCTTATCATCTTTTCTGAGAAGATAATGAGGTATTTCATACAGCTCGATTGGAAGGAGTACCTGTTTTTTCTTTACATGTTCCACATGCTATTTGGTGAGCGACAGTTTGCATACCTGGGCATAGAACCACTTTTTGTTACAGAGATATTTTTGGGAGTTTTGATATTTGCTTACGCAAAGGATCTGTTGCAGATACGCCGGGTACTGTTCATCTACTATCTGATCGTTTTAATCGGTTTGGGGTTTACATTTGTCTATTTTTTCCAGTTTAAACTGGATGCTGTTCGTGACTCATTTATGTTGCTCTATGCATTTTGGGTTCCGGTTGTTTACCATGTATTCCGCGGCAAAAATCACTACGATTTCTTTTTTGCACTTCTGAAAATATTCATCGTCTTGAAAGCAGTTGCCTATTGCTATGAGGCTGTAATGATTCTCCAGGGGAATCGAACAATTACTTTTGAAGGATTTCGCTTTGGAGTAGGCTATATCATGCCATCCATGATTGTTTTATCAATCTTTTTACCATTCAGGCATATAAGCTGGAAGTACAAAGTAGTGGCACTCCTGATGGTACCGGCAGTTTTTACTGTATTCCATCGATCTATATTTCTGGGCCTTATTTTGGGTGTAGTGGTGATATTTATAATTGGTGGCCAAGTTTCCCGGAAAAATATTGTTCTTTATGGAGCTTCGAGTCTCACGGTACTTATCGGTTTTTTAATCTACTATAACACAATCGTTGAGGTTGATATTTTTCGAATTCTCGAGATAAAATCGTCTCTTGATGAGGGAAATATCAACTATCGGGTTTTATCGTGGCAGCATGTTCTGGATAAATTTTACGAACACTTTTTAATTGGTTACGGTGTGGGCCGCCCGGTAATGTTTGCTTACCAAAATGTATTCTACTCAACGGTTGAGCTAACTTATTTTCAAATTCGGGATCTTGCAGGCAATGCTCAGCCACATAATTCATATCTGAATGTTCTTACAAGATTTGGGATATTGGTATTTCCACTTTTTCTGTATGCCATCTTTCAGCCGTTGTTCAGAATACGCTATTTTGCCCAAAAGAAGAAAGATACAAGCAGCCACGACTACTCTAAATATCTATTGTTAATAGGTTTCCTGATGTTGATGTATGTTCTTGCATTTTTCAATGTAGTACTTGAAGGGCCCCATCACTCCTTTCCATTCTGGCTTGTAATAGGCATGTTGTTAAGTTTTGACAGAGCAGGTAACTTATCCCCTAAATTTATTCAGATAAAGAAAACAGAGTATAGATATAAATGAACATCCTCCAGGTGCACAATAAGTATAAAATTTTGGGGGGTGAGTGGACTGTTTTACAACAGGAATATGAACTTCTGAAAAACGACCATCAAGTAGATCAGTTAATTGTTGATAATAATGAAGGCATCATTTCACTTACCGATAAACTGAAACTCATTTTCAGAACACACTACAACAAAAAAGCTAAAGAAAGGATTTTAGAAAAGCTGACTGCGGGTAAGTATGATATGATGCATACCCACAATTTTTTTCCCCTGCTTTCGCCATCTGTTTTTGAAGCTGCAAGGGAGGCAAAAATACCTGCCATTCTCAGTCTTCACAATTTCAGGCTCATCCATCCCAATGGATTGCTATATCATAATGGCAAAATAGATCATCGAAGTATTAATGGGAGTGCGTATAATTGCGTGTGGGATGGTGTATACCGAAATTCAAAGGTTCAAACCGCTGTAGCTGCTCATATGATTGAGTATCACAGAAAACATAAAACCTGGCACAACCTTCCATCTGCGTTTATAGCCCTTTCTGAATTTTCAAAGAAAATGTTTGTTGATGGAGGCCTTCCGGAAGAACGTATTTTTATAAAACCCAATTTTATTGAAGATCCTCTTAACAATGGAAGTGGATTGAAGATACATGAGAAAAAAGAAAATATGTTTCTCTTTGTGGGTAGAATCAGCACAGAAAAGGGTATTCAGGATTTAGTGAAGTGTTGGGTAGATCATAAAATTAAGGCGAAACTTGTGATTGCCGGAGATGGTCCATTGCGCCCGAAACTGGAAGAAAAATCTAAAGCGAATCCTTCAATTTGCTGGCTGGGTCAAATCACCAGAGAAGAAATTTTACAGAAATTATCCGTTGCTAAAGCCATGCTTTTTCCAACAAGGTGCTACGAGGGCCAGCCTTTAATAATTCTTGAGGCTCTCTCTATGGGGTGTCCTGTAATCACATCAAAAATTGGCAATCCGCAAAATATGATTGATGATGGCGAAAGCGGATTGCATTTTAAGGCCGGTGATATCGAAGATATGTATGAAAAAATCTCATACATCTACCATAAAACTGCACGGCGGAAAGAGATGAGTAAAAAAGCGCGGGAAAGCTATCTGTTAAACTACACACCTGAAAAAAATTCTGAAATGTTAATGGATATATATAAAGCTGCTGCAAAACTCGAAAAGAAACTCACAGCCTGAAATACGCAGATGTCTGATAAGGTGAACATACTGGATGTAAAGGTGAGCCGCTACGACCTGCAGGAGACCATTGAACGTTTTAGCAAGGCTATAAAAAGCGCTGATAAACTGCGTGTATCCGTTACACCTGTTAATTGCCTTCTGTGGGCTAAAAGTGATGAAAAACTAAAAAATATTTATAACAGTGCAGATATTGTAACAGCTGACGGTGTACCTGTAGTTTGGGCTTCAAAGTTACTTGGGGAGCCAATAAAAGGCAGGGTTACGGGGCTCGATCTGCTGCCTCAATTTGCCAGTGTTGCTGCTAAAGAAGGATTCACGTTCTTTTTTTTAGGAGCATCTGAAGGCGTAGGGGAGAAGCTGGCTAAAAAACTACAGCATGATTATCCGGGTTTAAAAGTTTCAGGAATTTATTCTCCTCCATTTACCGATACTTTTTCTGATGATGAGAATTCAAAAATGATTGAACTCGTCAATAAAGCAGAAGCTGATGTGCTTTGGGTGAGTCTTACTGCACCTAAACAAGACTATTGGATTGCTGAACACTTTAACAAATTAAACGTGTCAGTTGCTGTTGGAGTAGGTGCTGCATTTGATGTAGTTTGCGGCAACATAAAACGAGCACCCGAGTGGATGCAGAATGCCGGCTTGGAATGGTTATTCCGATTTTCTCAGGAGCCGAAAAGATTGTTCAGGCGTTATTTTATTGAAGCACCGCAATTTGTGCCACTGGTTTTTAAACAAAAGCTGCAAACCAAAAAGAGATTATGAGCTTAAAAAAAACAGATAAAATATATATTGCAGGTCACCGGGGCATGGTTGGTTCCGCTATTCTGCGAATACTTCAGAAGCGAGGTTACAGCAATTTTGTAGTAAAAACCAGCAGCCAGCTCGATTTAAGAAATCAGGCAGCCGTATTCGATTTTATCCATTCAGAAAAGCCAAAAGCTGTAATCATTGCAGCAGCAAAAGTTGGTGGTATCTTAGCGAACGATCAATATCCATATCAGTTTCTGCATGATAATCTCATTATTCAGGATAATCTCATCAACAGCTCGCATGTAAATGATGTGAATAAACTGATATTTTTAGGCAGTTCTTGTATCTATCCAAAATTTGCAAGTCAGCCAATAGAAGAGTCTTCACTGCTTACCGGAGAGTTAGAGCCCACAAATCAGTGGTATGCAGTAGCAAAAATTGCCGGTGTAAAGCAGTGTGAAGCAATCCGCAGGCAATTCGAACGAGATTACATCTCTCTGATGCCAACAAACTTGTATGGACCGGGGGATAATTTTGACTTAAAAACGTCGCACGTATTGCCTGCAATGATTCGGAAATTTCATGATGCAAAGGAAAATGGAAATGCACCGGTAACTCTTTGGGGTTCCGGCACTCCTAAACGAGAATTCCTGTACGTTGATGATGTTGCCGATGCAGTTGAGTTCACTCTTAGCCGTAAGCTGGAAAGTAATCTGTATAATGTAGGTTCCGGAGTGGATCTGTCAATTAAAGAGCTGGCTCTAAAAATTCAACAAGTGGTTGGTCATCAAGGGCCGGTTATTTGGGATTCTGAAAAACCTGATGGCACCCCAAGAAAACTCATGGATGTATCCAAATTAGAGGCTGAAGGATGGACATATTCAGTCTGTCTGGATGATGGTATTCAAAAAACGTTTGAATGGTTTATATCAAATAAAGAGACAATTCGGGAAGTGAAATTTAAATGACGATTTGATGAGTGGAATTGTCGTTACATCAGTTTTTGTAATAAGTTCAATAATATTAACAAAATACAATCCTGCCACAGTCCCCGTTAAAAAGTTTATTTCTATGAAGTAGTTCTGGTGAGAGTATTTTTACACTGCCTCAAAGCTGGGATAATTTTTTTTGAATAAAGTTCATATTTGGGAACAAATATGCTTAAATTTGCTCGATATAATAAATCCGGATAGCAGCTGTTTTAATGGCACAAAAACATCTTTTATTATTTATTGAGCCAACACTGCGCCAAACTATTTTGTAATGGATCTATATGTGAATGAAGTTCAGACAGTTCGGGAAAGGCTTGAGCAAGAGTCTGAAATAGCAGCTGACAATCCCAAAGTTAGCGGCTACAAAATTTCGAGGTTTAAAAATCTCAAAGTGAGACAATACAAAGGAAAGAGAGCTTTCGACTTAATTCTTGGTTCTATTGCACTGATCTTTTGCCTCATTTTATTCCCATTTATCGCAATTGGTATAAAATTGTCATCTAAAGGGCCTGTTTTCTTTAAGCAAAAAAGAACAGGCCAGAATGGTATCATCTTTACATGTTACAAATTTCGTACAATGCGAAATAACTCTGTAAAACCGCTGAATGGAAAGCCGGATATTACCATAGAAGGTGATGACAGAATATTTCCATTCGGGAAACTACTAAGGTTGTTGAATCTTGATGAACTGCCTCAGATTATTAATGTACTTAAAGGAGAAATGAGCCTTGTTGGCCCGCGACCCTACCCGATTGAAGAATGTGCATATTGGAACTCCACTTTTGATGATTTTTTCTACAGATACGCTGTTAAGCCGGGCATTACCGGTTTCTCTCAGGTCAAAGGATTCCGGGGTGGTACCTATAATGTTCAGCACATGAGAAAAAGAACCGACTACGATCTTATCTATGTACAAAAAAATACCTTTTTCATGGATCTGTACATCATAATGAAAACGGTAACCAAGATGATAAATCTTGATACAAACGCACATTAATCAGTAATTACACATCAGTAAATTCCACTTATATTTTCTATGAAAAGATTCATTTCACTTCTGTTGTCTCTATTTCTTCTATCTGTTTTAGTACCTCAAGTAGCACAGGCACAGTTTGGTAGTTTTGGGATAGGTGATATCCAAAATGTGCAGGTTGATAACTTGTCAGAGCAGGAGCTGCTTAATTTCTACAGGCAGATGCAGGCACAAGGCTTTACTATTCAAGAGGTTGGGAACATTGCAAGAGCTCGTGGTATGCCTGCATCCCAGGTTTCCCGACTGACAGCCCGCCTTAATCAAATTTCAACCGGAAGGGATACTGACTCACAAGACAGGAGATCTCTCTCGAGAACCGGTGAAGATACAATGTTACAATTCGACACGTCCCTTAGGCCACTTGAGGAGGAGTTACTCATCAGTGAACTAAGACGGCTTGTTGATGAAAGAGATGAAGAAGATTTGATCAGGCAGCTGGATCTAATTCTTGAGGAAGGGTTCCCGGTATTTGGAGCAAAGCTGTTTGCAGGTTCATCCCTCTCGTTTGAACCATCAATGAATATTCCTACGCCGATAGATTATATTTTTGGAACTGATGATGAAGTACGAATCGATATATGGGGTGCTGCTGAAGCTGAATACAGGCTCATTGTTGATCCGGATGGTAATATCAGAATTCCAAATATTGGCCCTGTTCGAATAGGAGGTCTCAAATATGATGATGCAAAAGAGAGAATTCTCACGAATCTAAAGAGAATCTACTCAGGTTTAAACTTATCTGAACCTGAAAGAGGAAATACCTTTGCTGATGTTTCTCTTGGTAATGTTAGAAGCATCAATGTAAGTATGATTGGTGAAGTTCGGCAGCCCGGTTCATATACTGTTTCTTCACTTGCCAGTGTTTTTAACATGTTGTACGCCGCCGGTGGCCCCAGCAGAAGTGGTACATGGAGAGGAATTCAGATAATACGTGGTGATAGCGTCGTTACCGAATTTGATCTGTATGATCTTATTGTGCATGCAAATCAGAGAGATAACATTCGCCTGAAAGATCAGGATATTATCAGAATTCCGCCTTATATGAACCGTGTGAGATTAAATGGAGAGGTAAAACGCCCCGGTATTTATGAAATGAAGGATGGTGAAACACTGAGTGATCTCGTGGAATTCTCCGGAGGATTTTCTGAAGAAGCATATACCGATCGTATTGTACTTCATCGAAAGACCAATATTCAGAGAAGTATTTCTGATGTAGCCTGGCCCGAAGGTGGTAGTATTGAAATGCGGAATGGCGATGAAATTGAAATCAAGCGAATTTTAGACCGATATGAGAATCGGGTTCGAATTGAAGGTGCTGTATATCGTGAAGGTGATTTTGAGTTAACAGAAGGAATGACTCTTACAGACTTGTTGGAAAAAGCAGAGGGCGTAAAACCCGAGGCATACCAGGAACGGGGCATCATTTTCAGAAGCCAGGATAACCTTATGCTCGAAAGTATTGCATTTTCCGTAAGGGATATCGTAGAAGGTAATGCAGAGGATATATTATTGAAGAAAGATGATCTCATCAGAATTTCTTCACTTTTCGACCTTCAGGAGACATTCACAATTAATGTATCAGGGGCTGTAAATAACACAGGGCGCTTCGAGTATTTGGATGGTATGACTTTAGAAGATGCAATCTATCTTGCTAAAGGGTTGCGTGATGAAGCAGCTGCTTATCGGGTAGAAGTGGCAAGAAGAGTTGTTGATGAAGATACCAGGGTAAAAGTAAATCAGATAGCAGAAGTGTTTCAATTCGAAATTGATTCAAATTTTAGTTTCAGAGACAGAGATAGCGAGTTTAAACTTCAGCCATTCGACAGAGTATTCGTACGAACAAAACCCAATTATCAGCGACAGTTAACTGTTCGGATTGAGGGAGAGGTTCAATTCCCCGGTGAGTATGTACTCGAACGAAGAGATGCCCGATTAACTGACCTTATTGAACAGGCAGGTGGTTTATCTCAGTATGCGTATCCAAAGGGAGCTTCTATGTTAAGAGTATTAGAAGTAACCAGTGAAGAGGTTGAACGAGAAGACTTTCAGCACCGTTCTAATGTATTGGCTGCTCTGAATCTTGAAAATGTAAACCTCGACAGATTCGAAACCATAAACGACACTACATTTACACCTGTTGGAATCCGGCTTGATGATGCAATTGGAGATCCGCGCGGATTAAATGATTTACGCCTTCAAGAAGGTGATGTAATCAGAATTCCGCGGCAATTCCAAACAGTACGTGTTGAAGGTGGTGTACTTTCTCCGGTAACTATGCGATATGTGCCCGGGCGAGGCCTGCAAAGCTATATCAATTCAGCCGGTGGAACAACAGATCGTGGACAGAAACACCGGGCCTATATTGTTTATGCGAATGGTGAAGTTGACCGGGTAAGAAGATTTCTGCGAATCAGAAACAACCCATCCGTTGAACCGGGAGCTACTATCATTGTACCTGAAAAACCGGCAAGTGAGCAGATGTCACCTCAGGAGACGATCGCTCTTACATCAGCCATTTTAAATACAACGATTCTGTTATTTACAGTTATTGACAGGCTGAACAGAGATTAAGTTTGTTATTGAATTATAAATAAGCCGGGTAATTCATCAATTAAAGATGTGCTGCCCGGCTTTTTTTATTTGTAAATTGAGCATTAGCTGCAAAATTAAATACCATAATCCATGAAAAGTAAAAAAGTTGCTTTAATTACAGGTATCACAGGGCAGGATGGTTCTTATTTGGCCGAATTTCTTCTGAATAAAGGCTATATCGTTCACGGAATAAAGAGAAGAGCGAGTCTTTTCAATACAGACAGAATTGATCATCTCTATCAGGACCCTCACGTTGATGATCAGGTACTCTTCTTGCATTATGGCGATTTAACTGACTCGATGAACATCACAAGAATTATTCAGGAAGTTCAGCCGGATGAAATTTACAATCTGGCTGCAATGAGCCACGTAAAAGTGAGCTTTGAAACACCCGAATACACTGCTAATACCGATGGTCTGGGCACTTTGCGAATACTTGAAGCGGTGCGTCTTCTTGGTTTGAATAAAAAAACGAAAATCTATCAGGCATCCACCTCTGAGCTTTATGGATTGGTTCAGGAAGTACCTCAAAGTGAAACCACACCGTTCTACCCCAGATCGCCATATGCAGTAGCCAAAATGTACGCTTACTGGATTACGGTAAATTACAGAGAAGCTTATGGTATATATACCTGTAATGGAATACTTTTTAATCACGAATCACCAAGAAGGGGTGAAACATTTGTAACCCGAAAAATTACCCGAGCTGCTTCTAAAATTGCTTTGGGTCTTCAGGATCAACTCTATATTGGTAATATGGATGCAAAAAGAGATTGGGGCCATGCTAAAGATTATGTAGAAGCTATGTGGTTAATGCTCCAACAAGATGAGCCGGAAGATTTTGTGATTGCAACCGGTATTACTACATCTGTTCGTGATTTTATAAAAATGGCATTTGCTGAAGTTGGAATCACTCTTGCTTTTAAGGGTGAAGGTGTGGATGAGATTGGTGTGGTTGAAAAAGTTTCTGATATAAAAGAAATCAGCACTACTGATCAAGTAAAATCGGGTGACGTACTCGTAAAAGTTGATCCAAGATATTTCAGGCCAACTGAGGTTGATTTGCTTATCGGAGATCCAACGAAAGCAAAAACCAGACTTGGTTGGAAGCCAAAATATAATCTTCAAAAATTGATAGAAGATATGGTTTCGTCAGATGTGGATCTCTTCAGACAGCAACAAACATTACTCAAAAATGGATATTCCATTCTCAAACAGGCTGAATAATTGTAGTCAACTCAAATAAATGAAGAAATTACTGTAAGGTTCTGGGAATTTTTGGCTCATACTAATAAAAACATATATAGTTATGAGAAAATCACTAATGCTTTCGAACTTAAGAGTTGAACTTCGCAGGAAACAATCATCATTTTCTACCGAACGAATGATGATAAACTGGGTAAAAAAGTTTTTTGAAGAGATGTCAATCGTTCACTCTTCTCAAATCAGAGATTGGCAAAAAGAGATGTTTTTATCAGATCTTCGTAAAAAAGAAGAGATCTCATATGACGATCTTTTGCAGGCAAAATCATCCATACTTTTTTTATTTGAAAAAGTTTTGAAGCAGGCAGATCTATCAAAGAGTGTTGCTGAAAATGAACCGGGTGCGTTCAGAATAACAGCCTGATTTGTCAATTTCTACTTTTTATTGATAATTGCCAGGGTACATCTGGAAATCGACACTAACTTCTGATCTTCAGTTTCGATTCGGGTTTCCCAAACCTGTGTTTGAGCTCCTCTGTGAATAGGTCTTGCAATACCAATTACATGCGACCCGAATCGTACGGACTTGATATGATTTGCATTAATTTCCAGACCTACGGCCACTTTTGAATCACTTGTTAGATTTAAATACGCTCCAACTGATGCGAGTGTCTCTGCCAAAGCTACAGATGCACCGCCATGTAATATTCCAAAAGGCTGTATAGTATTTTCATTTACAGGCATTTTTGCCTTTAATACATCACGGCTTAGTTGGAGGTATTCGAGCCCAAGTGCATCTCCCATAGTTTTTCTGGTCGATGAAAATAACTCTTTTACTTTCTGTTCAATTTCTTCTTCAACAATCACTACAGAGAATTTTAGGTTAAATTTTTGGTGAATGATAACTGTTTTCAATATCAACAATCAAAAATGCAATCTTTTTTACAATCTGATTTTTAAAAGTCCCGGCAAAGTGTAAATTAGTAGGGTAACAGTGTTAACCTATGTCAATCATCCCAAAAAACCGCTTTTATACCATGACTAATACTGCCTCAACATTGCCAAAAATTATTTATGATGGATTAGAAAACTATTCAAAGGGTTTATTTTCAGCCACTAAAAGAAAAGGGAAATGGTACTTAACGAATGTGGATGATTTCAAAGAAAAGGTGAAAAACTTTGCCATGGGCCTTTACGATTTGGGTGTAAGACCGGGCGATAAAGTGGCCATTCATTCTGAGAATTCTACAGAGTGGTTAATTTGTGATCTCGCGATTCTTTCAATTGGTGCTGCTAATGTTCCAATTTATACTACCCAGCCAGGTGATCAGATTAAGTACATACTTGAGAATTCTGATTCTGTTGTTCATATCGTTTCAAACGATGAGATGTTTGCAGATACCAAGCCACTTATCAAAAGCGTAAAAAGTGTGAAAGCCGTGATTTCTATTCAGGGCTCAAAACACAAGAAATTAAAATCGTTCACGGATGTTCTTGAAGCAGGAGAAAAACTTAACTCGAAAGAACCGGATAAGTTCGATCAGCTTCGAAGTGAAGTGAAACCTGATGATTTAGCTACACTTATTTATACATCCGGAACAACCGGTCTTCCAAAAGGTGTGATGCTTACACACAATAATATTGCTTCCAATGTTGAAGCGTCTTTAGAAAAACTTCCATTTGATGCAAGCGAATTTAAGGGGCAAAATGTAATGTCCTATCTGCCGCTATCTCATGTATTTGAAAGAATGGTAGAGTATATGTATATGAGTATGGGCTGCAGGATCTATTATATTGAAGTGGTTGAAGAGATTCGGGACGACATGCAATACATTCAGCCATTTTTCTTCGCAACAGTACCAAGATTACTTGAAAAAATTCATACA
>JAFIES010000060.1 GCA_020832415.1 Balneolaceae bacterium
GGTATCTTACTATCCTCTGCTTTTTTCAGGAGCTTTTTGTCGAGAGTGTTGTTATCAGTAAGAAAAATCACAGGTATATCAAAAGATGCGAGTTTACTAAAGGCTTCAGTTTGTTCGTCTAAGGATAGATTATTTAGAAAGTTACACTCGGTGTTTCCGATTACCTGTATTCTTTGATGCGTGAAGAGCTCTACATATCCGGCGAGTGCGAGTCCCGGCCGGTGAAGATCGGCTTCAGTTATCAATTTATGTTCGGAGTTTGCCTCGGCCGCGCACGGTTCAAATTCTATCTGCAGGCGCTCTTTAAATTTTTCAACCAGCTGCGATACCTGTATATTTTCTCGGATTGGAATGGCTTCCTGATTTTTAAATGGCATAGGTTTAGCTCCGGGCTGAAGGGTTTACTTATTTAGAAGATAAAAAAATCCCCATCATCTGCAGCTAATGATTGTAAGCTGAAGAGTGACGGGGAAAGTTTCATACGATTAATGGTGTTCGTAATGCTTTGTTTTATACTTTCTGAGTTGCCGTACAGCATTATCAACGGCATTTCCAATAGCTTGTTCGTAGCTTGGAGCCTCCTCAGAAACAGTAATTAATGTTTTTGGCACTTTTACATTCAGTTCTGCGATGGATGGATTATCGTCATCCTGGCCCGGTCTCAGAACTATATCGCACACAACGATTTTTTCAAAGAACTGTTCTAATTTTTCAACAGCAGCAAGGCTGAACTCCTTCAGATCCGGGCTGCATTCAAAATGTCGTGCTGTGAAAGTGGTTTTCATGTTTCCTCCTTTAGGATTTATTTTTCTGCCCTTGGATGGGCTTGATTATATACATTTTTTAATCGCTCCACACTGGTGTGGGTGTAAACTTGTGTTGAAGAGAGGCTGGAATGGCCTAAAAACTCTTTGATCAGCCTTATATCAGCACCGGCATCGAGCATATGTGTGGCAAAACTGTGCCGAAGTGTATGAGGGCTTTTATTGGTTGATTCACTCGCTTTCATTAAATATTCTTTGATGATACGCTGCACTTTTCTTTGATACATTCTGCCACCCCGCGGAGCAATAAAGAGTGCTACGCGAGCATCATTATCACTTTCAGGTGTTAAAAGCTGAAAGCGGGATTCAAGATGTTTTTTGCACCAGGTTACGGCTTTTCTCCCAAGCGGTACAATTCGCTGTTTTCTGCCTTTTCCAAAAACGATAACCTGATTCTGACTCAGATCAATATCAGAAATATTTAATCTGATCAGTTCACTTAACCGAATTCCTGTTGAGTAGAATAGTTCCATTATGGCACGTTCCTGTGTGGATTCTGGATCCGATCCATTCGCAAGTTCCATCATTGTATTGATTTCACTAAGCTGAAGAGTTTTTGGTAAACGTGTCTCTTTTTTTGGGACTATCAGCAATTGAGCAGGATTTTTTTCTACATAACCTCTTTTAAAGCAGTACTTATAGAATGAACGAACTGCAGCAACTTTACGTGCCACGGTATTTCTCGCAATCCCATTTTCCGATAGTTCGCCAAGCCATAACCGAATGGTAAGTCTGTCTATATCGGCTGCTGATACATCTTCAGGCTCTTTTTTGAGTTCCGATGAGGCAAACGAGAGCAGCTGCAACAGGTCGTTTTTATAGGAAGTAAGCGTATGCTCTGATGCGTTTCTTTCGGTTTTTAGCGTTCGGATAAATTTAGAAATCAACTCTTTCATCTAACTCAATATGCAATCTCTTTTACTAAAAATAAACTCTTTAAATGATTTGGTTTATACTTTTCGGCCTTTCCACTCCGATTTTCTGCCAAACAGATAATCAACAATTTTTACCAGGCCAAGTTTTTGAAACCAAATAACTCCAATGGGATGTGTAAATGCATAGATGGGGTCCCACCTGAACCAGCCGGATAGTACCAAACGATGAAGTAAAATCAATCCCACAGATGCTATGGAAAGGTACAATATGATAGTATTAAAATAGAAAAGTGCTGCTACCAGAGTTATAAATGGCAGTATAAAAACGATGAGATGAATCAATGCTGAGAGCGTGAAGAGCGGTAAAGAGTTCTTAAATCCCTGCAGAAAATTCTTTCGCAATCCCTCAAACATTTCAGCCTCACTTCTGTACATCCTGCAGTTCACTGTACCCACTCCGTGATACATCCTCATTGTAAAGCCATCTCGTTTAATTCGTTTTGCCAACTCTACATCTTCTACAATCTCACTTTTTACTGATGAATGTCCTCCAATTTCATTGTAAACATCTTTTCTGAAGGCAATGCATTGACCACAGGCCGCTGCAAAAATGTGCCGAAATCGGGAATGAGCAAATGCGGGCATCCAGCGTGGTTTTCTGTACACATAAATCGCCGGCAGAAGCGTAACAAGTGCGTAGTATATCAATGGAATCACACTTTTTTCCCAGAATGTACCTAATATTTGTCGTGGCCAGACTGTGATCATATCTGTTGAATCGTAATCGAACGAGTTGCTGATCTGTTCAAGTGCGGCCGGGCCAAGTAGTGTGTCTGCGTCTAAGAAAACAATGAGTTCACCATCACACAAATTGCCAAGCTGATTACACGCCCACGGTTTACCAAGCCAGCCATCAGGTTTGGGTTTGCCGCTGTGCAAATTTACTTTTTCGGGATATTGCTCTCTGTACTCATCAGCAATTTGATAGGTATTATCTGTGGATTGATCGTCGAGAAGGTGAATATCGAAATTTGAGTGGGTTTGCTTGATCAGAGAGTCAAGAAGCTGGCCGATATTGTTTTCTTCATTACGGGCAGGAATACAAACAGAAATCTTCCTATTTTGAGAAGCTGTAGAGCCTTTCGGCCTCAAGGCTGTTAGTTCTGCCCGATTTCTTATCAGAATAACGGTGGTTATCAGCAGGTAAAAAAGAGAAAAAAACAGAAGCCAGGTAACAGCTTGCTCAAACATACTTTTTAATTGATCAATTAAGTGGTCTTTAAAACGATATCGTTGAATATTCCATTCAGGTAGTTCATGAAAATAGTGGCGGATTTTAATAGCGATGTACAAACCCAAAAACCCAAACCGGGCAGTTATGAGTGGTGGTACTTCGACGCACAATCCATTGATGGATATAGTATTGTAGTAATTTTTTATGAAGGTAATCCATTTTCCAAACGATACATAAAAGGTATTTCTTCCGGCTCTGATAGCCTCGCAGAATTTTATCCGGCCATCAGTATTTCTCTCTATAAAGATGGCAAACCGATATTTTACGCATTTGAAGAATTTCTTTCTTCTGAGTGCATTTTCTCAGCGGATAAACCGATCGGAAATGCCGGTAATAATAGTTTTACCGGTAAAAAGATTGAGGGCGAAATTCAGTATCAAATTATGCTGGATCAGCTGTTAGAGAATGGAGACAGCATAAAAGGGACGATAAGTTTCCGTTCGGGAGACATGAAATTTTCTTTGATGGATTCAAACAGTGAAGAGCCATCAGCACATGTGTGGAATCTTATTCAGCCTTCAGCAGATGTTGAGGGCACACTTACTTTAGGTGGTTCAAATTCAGAGGAAATTCATTTTAAAGGAACCGGGTATCACGATCATAATTTTGGGTCTGAACCGATGAAAGATACATTTGATGAGTGGTATTGGGGGAGATATCACCTGGAGGGGTTAACTCTAGTCTACTATTTGATGCGGGTAAAAAACCGCTGGGAGAAAAAGGCTTGGCTCATATCAGAAGAAGGGAAAACCGAAGCAATAAGCAGCAGTGATATTGAATTCAGTGCTCAGCAAATGTCTCTTTTTGGCCTTTTGTCTTCACGTATAATCACCTTTGGTGGCAACAATTTTAAAGCTCATCTTCAGCTGGATCGTCTTACCGATAACGGACCATTTTATCAGCGGTTTGAAGGCAGATTGATGGCTACGATTGGGGATAAACCTGTTCAATCGAGAGGTATCAGTGAGTACATCAAACCGGAAAGAATTTATAACAAACTATTTTGGCCACTTGTTGATATGAGGATTAAATATCCCGGTAAAGCGCATTGGGTTCAAAAAAGCTCTATGCTATACCGTTGGACCTGGTAGCATAGATCACTCTGAGAAGGAAAGAGGCAGGTTTCAACTGATTTCATTAAGGTAGAGAGTATATGATTCTGTAATAACTGAATCGGGCGTAAACAGGTCGGGGGATTTTGGCTCGGATGATTTATTGCTTTCACTCATACACCCAATCGAAAATAAAACCACAGATAAAATCATGAGAGGTTTTTTTAATTTTTTCATGGTTGAAGAGTTTGTTTGATGTTGGTTCTATATTTACAACTTTTAAAAGTCAGGCATCATCCCAAAAAAAAAGGCAGCCAAATAATTAGCTGCCTTTCATAGAATGGGGTAATTGTGATGATTATTCGAGGAAACTTGGTGGTACAAGTACAGCATCAATAATGTGTACTACACCGTTTGTTCCTACCAAATCAACGGTAGTAACTACCGAGTCATTGATCAACACATCGTCACCGATGGTTACTGTAATTTCTTCACCCTGAAGTGTTTCAGCAGTTTGACCATCAGAAAGATCAGATGATAATACCTGAGCTGCTAATACATGGTAGGTAAGAATTTCAGTAATCTGCTCATCTGTAAGATCCGGGAAGGCTTCAAGAGCAGCTTCGAAAGCTGCATTTGTTGGAGCAAATACTGTAAGTTCAGCTGAAGGATCGCTCAATGCTTCAAGAATTGCTGGTCTTTCAGCTACAACACTTAACAGAATCGACAAATCGTAATTCTTAGCTACGATACCTGTTACCGGAGTAAACGCATTAGGAAGCAATACCTGGTCAACTACATGGATTACACCATTTGATGCATCAACGTCAGCGTCAATTACATTAGCTGATCCATTCACTTGAACGCCCCCGTTACCTGCAGTAACAAAGATGTTTTCTTGTGATGCTGTTTCAACTGTCTGCTCAGATTCGAGCATGTCAGATGTAATTTCTGCACCGGCAACTACATGATATGTAAGGATAAATGCAATTTGCTCGCCTGTTAAGTCAGCAGGATTCACAGATTCAAAAAGAGTATCGAATGCATCATCCGTTGGAGCGAAAGCAGTGTATGGCCCTAAGAACTGGAGAGTGGTAGTTAAGCCTACAGTTTCAGTTAGTTCAAGCAGTGTATTGAAAACACCGGCTTCTTGTGCAACTTCTACAAGACTTGGTCCTTCAACTGCTACCCTGTACTCAGTAGGAAGAATCACCTGATCGATGGCATGAATTACGCCATTAGATGCCTGCAAATCAGCAGTTACAACGTCGGCTCTGTTATTAATTCTAACTCCGGCAGCACTAGCCTGAATGAGAGTTCTTTCGCCTTGAACCATTTCAACGTCCTGCTGTGCCTGAAGATCTGATGATAGAATGGTTCCGCCTGTGAGGTGGTAAGTCACAATTGCTGTAAGATCTTCATCAGAAAGGGTAGGAATGATGTCACTAATCGCCTCAAATGCGGCGTTTGTAGGTGCGAATACAGTAAGTTCTTCATTTGCCAGTACATCTACGAGATCAAGATCAACAACAAGCTGCACGAGTGTGCTGAAATTGTCATCGCTTTGTGCAAGTTCAACCAGATTTGGTTCATCTGGTTCTGGTTCAGGGTCTGGTCCAATAGTTGTGCCGTTGTCATCATCACTGCAAGCCACAATCATGCTTAGGCTTACCATGGCTAACAATAGCAGAATAAAGTATCTGTTTAGTTGTTTCATAATGGGTTGATTTATTATTTGGGGTTGAATTCTGAGAATTAAGATTTCATGTATGCCAATCAAAACATGAAAGAATTAAAAAATCGTTTGCTTGAGATGGGAAAAATTTTGTAAATCATAAAAATCGTCGATTATGAGCTAAAATCGGCGATTTTAATCCGAAGATGCCCTCTCAATTCGGTCTTTAAGTGCGGAAATTATTGAAGATTTTTGGCTGTCAGGCAGTTTTTCAATGAAGATTTGAGAGTGACCAGAATGATCTGCCTGACGAAAGTGATCATAGAGATCATGAGCCAGCTTGTCGAAGTTGCCCAAATAGTTATAGACGCTGGCCTGGGAGCGGGGCATGTTATTAGAGTGGAAAATGTAGGTAGAGTTGCGATCCATCTTATCCGGTTTATCAAGAATTATCTCAACTCTCGCTGCCGGTTTATAGTGGGTATAGCGTGAACCGGGACTATGCCGTTTCATGTCACTGCTTTTTTCGGCTGACTTTACTTTTAAACCTGTTGCACTTTCAATCATTTCTGCAGTAACGGCTCCCGGCCTCAGAATGGTAAGAGGTTCAGTTCGAATATCAAGTACAGTAGATTCAATCCCAAGTGAAGGGTATACGCCTTCAAGTACCGGGAATTCACTTCCAAAATCATTTTCAACATGAGCCGGTCTTGTGGCGCTTGGTGATCCGGAACGGTTTGCACTTGGCGCGGTAACTGGTCCGGTTTGGTTAATTAATTCAAGCGTATCGGGGTGATTGGGCATGCGAACGGCCACAGAGTCCAATCCACCAGTAACTATATCCGGAACGCTGCTTTTTTTATGGATCACAATGGTTAATGGTCCCGGCCAGAAACTTTTTGTGATTTTTTCAGTGGTTTGATCGATATGATCCGTTAACAATTCAAGCTGCTCCAGGCGGCTGATGTGGACAATCAGAGGATTGTCAGCCGGCCTTCCTTTGGTATCGAAAGTTTTTTTTACGGCCTCTACATTGAATGCATCTGCAGCAAGTCCGTAAACAGTCTCCGTTGGAATGGCAACGATTCCCCCATCTTTAATGATATCAGCGGCTTTCTGAACCGACACAATCATACAATTACCTCATCTGTTTCTGATATTTGGCTGTACAGATTATTCAGATAATCGATTGCTTCATCAATATTCGCAAGGTTTTTCACTACGAAAGTAACTATATCATTTTTTTGTACAACCTGGTAGGGATGAGCGGAGTCAGCCTGAATCTCATTAAGTATCTTCTGAAAATAGCCTCCATCATAAAAATAGGTTCCCAGTTTCGAATCGTTTTTTGGGCATACAAGCCATGCTCTTTCGGAGCGAACGGTTACTTTGGTTAAGAATAACTTGGATCCATACAGCTTCAGTTTTGCAGCCTTAAAAAGATTTTCGCCACTTTCGGGGAGTTTCCCAAAGCGATCGGTAAGCTCATTTTGCCACTCTTCGATTTGCTCCATGGTTGACGCTTCCGATAATTTTCGATATAAATTCAATCGCTCCACACTATCCTGCACATACGAATTGTCGAGATAGGCAGAAAGATCGAACTCCACAGCAGTTTCCGGCAGATCAATTTTTGCTGGCTCTGATTTAAACAGCGAGCTGAATTCACTCTCTTTAAGCTCACGAACTGCATCATTCAAAATCTTAGTGTAGAGTTCAAATCCAATATCAGATATGTAGCCACTCTGTTCGGCACCCAGTATATCTCCGGCACCGCGAATATCGAGATCGCGCATGGCAATATTAAAACCCGATCCCAAATCGGAGTACTCTTCAAGTGCAGTGAGGCGTTTTCGGGCTTCATTCGTAAGATTACTGATCTGCGGTGTAATCAAGTAACAAAATGCTTTTCGGTTTGAGCGCCCAACGCGGCCTCGTAACTGATGCAGTTCAGACAAACCAAAATGGTTGGCATTATTTATAATAATGGTGTTTGCATTCGCAATATCAATTCCATTCTCAACAATGTTAGTTGAAACAAGTACATCAAATTTGTTGTGATAAAAATCACTGATGATTTTCTCGAGCCGCGCGGGTTGCATCTGTCCATGCGCATGGCGTACCCGGATATCAGGTACGAGCTCATTAATCATAGATGTTATTTCTTCGATGGTTTTAACCCGATTGTGAATAAAAAATACCTGCCCGCCGCGTGATGTTTCCTGTATGATTGCATCACGGATCAGGTTGGCATCAAAACTGTGTATCTCAGTGTAAACCGGTTGCCGGTTGGGAGGCGGTGTATTGATGATGCTCAGGTCTCGTGCACCCATCAGCGAAAATTGTAATGTTCGGGGGATGGGTGTTGCTGTGAGCGTAAGAACATCAACTGTGGCACGGAAAGCTTTCAGTTTCTCTTTAACAGCCACGCCAAACCTCTGCTCTTCATCGATTACGAGCAGCCCGAGATTTTTAAACGCCACATCTTTTGAGATAATACGGTGTGTGCCTATCAGAATATCAATTTTACCGGCTTTAAGATCTTCCACAACTTGCTTTTGCTCGGCTTTGGTTCTGAACCTCGAAATAACCTCAACATTCACGGGAAAATCTTTCATCCGCTCAGTGAATGTTTTATGATGCTGATCTGCAAGAATAGTGGTTGGTACCAAAATAGCCACCTGCTTTTGATCCATCACTGCTTTGAAAGCTGCCCGAACTGCAACTTCAGTTTTGCCGAATCCCACATCACCGCAAACCAGCCGGTCCATGGGTTGAGTGGATTCCATATCACTCTTTACAGCCTCAATTGCTGAGAGCTGATCAGGTGTCTCCTCATATTCGAATCGGGCTTCCATCTCTGTTTGCCATGAATTATCCGGGGAGAACTGAAATGCATGTTGCGCTTTTCGTTTGGCGTAAAGCTTAATCAGATCTTTGGCAATATCTTTTACTTTCTTTTTGGTGGTGGCTTTTTTACGCGCCCACTCGCCGGATCCAAGTTTTGTAATTCTTGGTTCTTTGCCTTCTTTACCTGAATATTTTTGCAGTTTATGCAGGCTCGAAACATTCACATAGAGTATGGAATCTTCCTTATAACGTACCACGGCGGCTTCCTGAACACTACCGCGAACCTCAATTTTCTTAAACCCGGCAAATTTGCCAATTCCATAATCTACATGAACCACATAATCACCAATATTGAGCTCTTTCAGCTCTTTAAAGGAGATACCGCCGCGAACCTGTTTACGTTTAATTTTTGGCCGATGGTAGCGGTTGAAAATCTGGTGATCGGTAAGCAGGGCAATAGATTCTCCGGGTAAAACAAACCCTTCATGCAGATTCTGGATGGCGATAGAGTACTGAAAGGATTCTGATGGCTCACCCAACAGCTCTTCGAAACGCTCTTTTTGTGTGATATGATCGGTTAAAATTACCGATTTTACACCTTTCTCTGTCTGTTCTTTGATAAAATCCCGAAGCATTTTGAAGCTTCCATTCAAAGATGGGTGTGGAAGCATCTTTACAGATTTCTGAAAGTCCGGCTTCACAGAATTATTGAAACTTCCGAGTGTAATCACACCGAACCTGTTGATGGCTTCTTCCCATTCAGCTGTTTGCAGATAATGAAACGCGGGTTCTTTTTTGCTGTCGTCATCAAGTGAAGTGAACTTCTCTTCAGCTTCCCGAAAGAACAGCTCAATTTGAGAGTGAATCAAATCGGCATTTTCTGCCACAATGGTGGTAAAGTCGGGCATATAGGCAACAATGCTCTCCTTTTTGCCATTTTCTGAGTGCCCGGCGTTGGGTACAAGACGCGTTTCCGCAAGAAATGCTATGGATCGTTGCGAATCGGGATCAAACTCACGGATTGATTCAATTTCATCACCAAAAAATTCAAGCCTGACCGGGTATTCACCGGAAAATGGAAATACATCAAAAATACCCCCTCTGATGGCAAATTCGCCCGGCTCATCCACAAATTTGGTTGCCCGGTATCCCTGATTGGTAAGTTGCCCGGCCAGGTTTTTGGGATCGATCGTCTCACCCTTCTTCAATTCGATAGAGGATCGATAAAATTCCTCGGCCGGCACAAGTTTTTCTGTGATTGCATCAGCCGATGCAACGATAATCGAAGCTTTGCCATCATTGAGTTTTTCCAGCACTTCCGATCGCTGCACCATAACCGACATATCCACAACTTTTTCCTGGTCGTACGGTTTTGTGCGTGTAGGCGGAAAAAGATAGACCTCTTCGCAGCCAAGCTGTTCAAAATCGGAGGCAACAGATACAGCTTTTTCGTAATCGGGAGTGATGTAAAGAAACGTACTGCCTTTTCGATAGAAATCAGCCAGAAGAAGGGCAGGAGAAGATCCTGTGAATCCTTTCAGGTGTACTTTTTGATTATTTTGTACAGCTGTAACCAATTTTTCAGAAGAAACAGCATTTCTAAGGGCTGATGTGATCTGTTGAATCATAAAAAAGCTAAAAATAGCACTGAAATTAGGGATGGAAAACGGGCGATCGTGCAAAAATCCGTTCATTCAAAAAAGCAAGAAGAAGGAAAACAAGGCCGGAAAGCAGATAGTTCGGGTAACGGTCCTGGTAATCTACATATATAATTTCATCCACTTCACTCTGCTCAAGGCGGTCAATTTCCTGGTAAACTTCAATAAGCTCGTCTAGATCGGTAGCGCGCCAGTACTGCCCGCCCGTGAGATCGGCTATACGTACCAGCATATCCTCATCGATATTTACCTGAACATTTTGATATCTGCGGCCAAAAATTGGGTCATCAACAGGGTAGGGGGCTGTTCCGCGGGTTCCAATACCCATAGTATATACGCGGATACCGAGTGCCGCAGCCATCTCACCGGCGGTTATGGGATCAATTTCACCGGCATTGTTCATTCCATCCGTCAGCATGATAATGATTCTGCTTTCAGCATCGCTGTCGCGCAGGCGATTGATGGAGGAGGCAATGCCCATTCCGATGGCGGTTCCATCTCGAACCATTCCAAGATCAACGGTTTCGAGCATGTTCTGGACGAGATTATGGTCCAATGTAGGCGGAACCACAGTAAAACTTTCCCTCGCAAAAACATTGATTCCTATTCTGTCTGTGGTTCGTTGTGAAATAAAATCGGATGCGACCTCTTTTGCGGCAATTAGTCTGTTGGGTTTCAAATCTTCGGCCAGCATAGATGATGAAATGTCGATGCTGATCATGATGTCAATACCTTCGGATGAGCGCTCTACTGTTGTGTTTTGTAACTGAGGCCGGGCGAGTGCAAGTGTTAAAAAAATGTATGCAAGCGAGTAGAGCAGAGGTGTTCCCCAAACAAGATATGCCCTATAGTTACCGGGTAAATTTGCCAGGGAAACGGCAGAGGAGAAAGTAATTGCAGCATTTTTTTTCGAAAAATAGATCCAAAATCTATAAGCCAGGAAAAGAGGTAGCAGCAGTAAGAACCATAGAAATTCAGGATTTGCCCAGCTCATATTATTCCGTAATTACCTTTTTTTCTGTGATTTTATGTTCGCCAACGAGGCCATGCTCAACATCATATTGATATTTCATGTAACGAATCTGATCGCGATGAACAATCTCAGCGGTTTTGATGAATTCCATTGCTTTGTTGTGAGCCTGTGATGCCTGCTCATTGGATGGCTGAAAGTTCGCGAATTTTACAATGTCGGCTTCGTTTAGCACTGAACGGGTAATTGAAATGATCTCAGTTGGTGCCAGCTCTTTTTGAAGCTCAAGATTAATTTCTCGTGTTGTCATTTCAAGTGCCGGAAATTTGTAAACCTTTTTGATGTAAAGCCGAATGGCATCTCCGATTGCCACATAAAATTGCTCATAATCTTCACGCGAATGTAACTTGGTGAGATCGGCAAGTTTTGATATGGTGTTTTTCAGAACCAGCAGAGGATTTTCAAATGGTTTGGGTGGTACGATCGGCAGAGGTTCTTCAACAGGCTCTGTTTCTCTGTTTTTATACCAATTGTAGAAGTAGTATGCAGCTATTGCTGCTATAAAAAGTAAAAGAAGATATGGCCACCAAACTCTGGCAAAATCAAAAATGGGTTTAAACGGGCGAAATTCTTCATCATCGCCGGCAAGAATTGTTTTGAAAAAGAGAGGAACCGGGGTAGTGTAAACAGTTGTATCCCCATCGGCTGTCTGGAGCTGAATTGCTTTTCGCCCGATGGTAATATCCTCAACAGCAAAGGTTTGCAATTTATAAACGAGGCTGTCTCTGCGTTCACTCAACTGAAATCGCTGCCTTGAAACAAGCTCAATATCCTCTTCAAATGCCGATGCGTCAGGATAGGAAACTGCGCTGTATTCACCATCAAAAACAAGGGTGTAAGTTACAATGTCACCAACTCTTACTGAGTCTCTGTCCACATAAGTGTGCACAGTTTGAGCATATCCCGTAACAGAGAATAAAGACAATATCAGTGCAGAAGTAAATAAGCGAATTTTCAAGCTGTTCGATTGTATCATCATAAATGAAATAATCCCAAAAAAGAGAAGCTCTGAATATACAAAATGCATGAACGAATGTTTATTCAGTTTTCTTGTTGATTATGCTTTTTTGATTATGATTAAATCATGTTTTCCATTATTTTTCTCCGAATTCCATCTGCAGAAAAAATTCATTTCAAAATTACCATATCGCATGCTTAAAAAACTTCTTGGAATAGGTCTGCTTCTTGCTCTTTTAATCATTACAATCACAACTTTTGGAAAAAGCGAGAAAACCTACCCTGATGAAGAGATGGTTACTGTTCAAAAGCTGAATGAAATTCCCGAACTACCTGCACTAGATACCTATGGAATGAATGTAAGTGACTATGATGTCACTGAAGATCAAATCCGCCGAAATGAATCTCTCTATGTAATTTTAAACCGCCACGGTGTGGGTCCTGAAACGATTCATAATATTCAGCAGCAGGCAAGGGGTAAAGTTAATCTGAACCGAATGATACCGGGGCAGAAATACAGGATCTATAAAAACGATGAGGAAGAAGCCACCACGTTTGTATGGCATCGAAGTGCAACTGATTACACAACAATTTCATGGGAAGACGATATAGCAATTGAGAATGGCAGCATACCAGAAACAATTTCAGTAGCATCGGTTTCAGGAACCATCAGAAGTTCTCTTGCAAATGCCATTCAGGCACAGGGAGTCTCGCAAAGGCTTGTTGTTGAGCTGGCCAACATCTATGCATGGACCGTTGACTTTTACGGCCTGCGGCAGGGCGACAATTTCAAAGCAATTTACGAAAACAGGCATGTTGAGGACACCTACGTAGGTATTGGACGAATTAAAGCTGCGGAGTTTGAGCACAGGGGCCATGTGAGAAGAGCTTACTATTTTGAGTATGGTGATCAGGCCGGATATTTTGATGCTGAAGGTAACAGCATGCGCCGTGCAATGATGAGAGTGCCGTTTGATTATAACCCTCGGATCAGCTCCCAATTTTCTCACAATCGCAGGCATCCTATCTTAAACCAGAACCGTCCGCATTACGGTACGGATTATGCCGCTCCAACAGGTACACCTATCTTGGCTTCAGGAGATGGAGTTATCACAGAAGCTCAATACAGAGGGGGTAATGGCAATATCGTGCAGATTCGCCATAACAGTGTTTACAGAACAGCCTATCTGCATATGAGCCGCTTCGCATCCGGAATCCGTCCGGGAGTTCGTGTTCAGCAAGGGCAGGTAATCGGTTATGTGGGGCAGACAGGTCTTGCTACGGGGCCTCATCTCTGCTACAGACTGTACAAGAACAATACGCCCATAAACTCTGTTACCTACGATTTTCCACCGTCAGAGGGCTTAAATCCTGATTATATGGATCAGTTTTTGGTTCGTGTTGAACGCCTTGATGCGATGCTTGATGAGCTTGATGCATCTGATCGACTGGCGATGAATTAATATCAGAATCGACTGATTCTTCTCTGGAAAAAGTTGATCAGTGGGCGTATATACGATTTGTTGGTGTAGACGTCCACAGAATCCATCTTGTTTTTCATAAAGTACTCTTTCAAGTACGCTTTTCTCTGACGAACATTCTCACTGTAAGCAGCTCTTATTTTTTTGCTGGAAGTGTCAAGGATGGTCTGTTTCCCTGTTTCAGGATCGAGTAATGGCACCACGCCGATATTTGGCAGCTCTTCTTCCAGCTCATCATTAATTACAAGATTCACCAGATCGTGTTTTCTTGCTGTTATTCTGTGCTGTTTTTCAAATGCCTCATCCTGGAAGTCAGAAGCCAGAATAATGATTGATCTTCGATTTAATAACCTGTTTACGTATGAAAGAGCATCGGCAATCGATGTTTTTGAGCCGCCCGGTTCAGTTGTGTAGAGTTCACGAATGAGTCGTAAAACATGTGTACGCCCTTTTTTTGGCGGCACTACTTTTTCAATTCGGTCGCTAAAGAGAACTAAACCAACTTTATCACCATTTTTAATGGCACTGAATGCAAGCACTGCACAAATTTCTATGGCAAGTTCCATTTTTGTTTGAGATCTGCTGCCAAAAAATCCACTTGGGGAGATATCCACACAGAGCATTAAAGTCTGTTCACGCTCCTCTTCAAACACTTTTATGTATGGCTCTCCATTTCTTGCAGTTACATTCCAGTCGATCTGGCGGATGTCATCACCAAAGGTGTATTCCCGCACTTCAGAAAATTCCATGCCCCGGCCTTTGAAAGCAGATTGATATTCTCCGCCAAAGATATTATTCACCAATCCCTTTGTACGTATTTCAAGCTTTCTGACTTTTGATAGTATTTCTTTAGAAATCATAGTGGTAATCCGAAATAATCCAATTTGAAAGAGAGTTCACTGAAGATAATGAATTGATAAGGTATTCAGGAATAAATCATCAAAAAGAGTACCGTGGTCAGCAGGCTGATTTATTGTTTCAATCTGAAAAAATGTTATTCCCGTCGTACCTTTTAATATTAAGTTTGCTACCTTTACTGCCGAATTTTACCAATTAACTGAAGACAAGAAAATTATGATTATTGGAGTTCCAAAAGAGATAAAAACTCATGAGAATCGTGTATCACTGCAGCCCGGTGGTGTATTACAGCTAAAACGAAACGGCCATGAAGTTTTAGTTGAAAAAGGTGCCGGTGTTGGAAGTGGATTTACAGACGAAATGTATGTTGAGAGAGGTGCTACCATTGTTGATGATGTTGAGAAGATTTGGCAAAAAGCCGACATGATCATGAAGGTGAAAGAACCTATTGCAGTTGAATACCCCAGAATGCGTGAGGGACAGATCATTTTTACCTATTTCCATTTTGCAGCAAGTGAAGCACTTACACAAGCAGTTATTGACTCCAGGTGCATCGCTATTGCCTATGAAACCGTTGAAAAAGCAGATCGCAGTTTGCCACTGCTTGTTCCAATGAGTGAGGTTGCAGGGAGAATGTCTGCCCAGGAAGGTGCTAAATATCTTGAAAAAGCAACCGGCGGGCGTGGTGTTCTGATGGGAGGAATTCCCGGAGTACCCCCGGCAAATGTAATTGTTTTAGGTGGTGGAATTGTTGGTGTGAATGCAGCGAAAATTGCTGCCGGTATGGGTGCTTACACAACCATACTTGATATCAGTATACCAAGACTTCGGTATCTTGATGATGTGATGCCGAAAAATGTACGCACACTCTACTCAACTGAAGGTGCCATCAGAAACCTGCTGCCAACTACAGATCTTGTGATTGGTGCGGTTTTGATTCCCGGTGCAAAGGCTCCAAATCTTATCAGTCGTGATATGCTGAAACTGATGAGGCCGGGTACTGTGATGGTTGATGTGGCAATTGATCAGGGTGGATGCTTTGAAACATCCAAACCCACAACTCATGACGATCCTATTTACATCATTGATAACGTGGTACACTACTGCGTGGCCAATATGCCCGGTGCAGTTCCATACACATCAACTCTCGGGTTAACGAATGCTACTTTGCCATACGCTGTGCAAATCGCCAATAAGGGATGGAAACAAGCATTGAATGATGATATTGAGCTTCTGAAAGGTCTGAATATTGCGAATGGCAAAATTGTTTACAAAGATGTTGCTGAGGCATTTGGTATGGAATACACCAAGTTATCAGAAGTGCTTTAACAGTTTCGAACTTAAAAACTGTATATACAAAAATAGCCCTGATCCAACGATCAGGGCTATTTTTTTGTCAATTATTTAGTAAGAATCAACTTCTATTCGTACTTAACTGTACAACCATACGGAGTGTTTGTGGTAACTTCAACGGGCTCCCCGTTCAGAAGACTTGTCATAGCAGCAACAACATAGTTGTGTGCACCCTCAAGATCTCTGGCACGTGCGGTTGGTCTGTCATCAATTGCACCGTTAAATTCAAGGACTCCTTCGGGGTTGATGATGTACATATGAGGAGTTACTCGTGCGTCATAGGCACGTCCCATGGTTCCATCCACATCAAGCAGAATAGCTGTTGGAACAGCACCCTTCTCTTCAGCTGTTTGAAGGGTTTCTTCGGGCTCCATATAGCCCTGTGTTCCCGGCGCCGATGAAACTACGGATAGCCAAACAACGCCTTTTTCAGTATATCTTTGTTGTAGTTCCTGCATGTTGTTTCCATCGTAATGCTTTCGAACAAATGGACAACCATGGTTGAGCCACTCTAAAATTACATACTGCCCTTCAAAGTCACTCAGGCTGTGCATATTACCATTTGCATCGACTACTGAAAAGTCGGGTGCTTGCTGGCCTACAACTGCTCCGGCTCTTTCGCTATCTGATGTTGTAAAATTAAGAAGCATCACTGATGCTGCAATAATCAGAGAAAGTAGTGCTGTTTTTTTCATTGGTTTTTATTTTTAGTTGGAGTTTAAGAATCGGATAAGGTTAACATTGTTTCATCGGATATTTTATCAAGTGCATCTAAAACAATACCGGGTGTAAGTAATTCAGGTAAAATCATCGGCTCCTCGATGGAAGGTGAGTAGATTACATAGAGAGGAACACCATTTCTCCCGAATGATTGCAGTGCCCTGGTAATCTCTGGATTTCGATTTGTCCAGTCTGCTTTGATCATTACAAAATCAAGATCTTTGAACTTGTTTTTTACACGATCGGAGCTGAAAATAATTCGTTCATTTGCCTTACAAGTAATACACCATGCCGCGGTAAAATCGATAAACACGTTATTTCCTTCATCGATATTTTGACGGAGTGTGTCGTCACTATATGCTATCCAATCAACCCCGTAACTGTTTGCTGATGTAATTTCGTTTCCGGATTCCTCTATACCAACTCCAGGAACAGAGAACCAAAATCCGCCTACAATAAAAACGGCTACAACCGCACGGCTAATTATTCTTGAACTGCCCGATATTTGAACTGCTTTCCAGCGATGTAAAATCCAGATACCTATGGAGAGCATTAGCAGCCCAACAAGTAATCGTGTTAATCCATCAATACCGGCCTGTTGGCCATACACCCAAATGAGCCATATAGCCGTTGCAAAAAGCGGAAAGGCCATAGCCTGTTTAAATGTCTCCATCCATGCTCCCGGTTTCGGCATAAATTTCATAAGAGCGGGGAAGGATGAGAGAAGTACGTATGGTGCTGCCATTCCCAGCCCCAGAGTTGCAAAAATAATCAAGGATGTAGTGGCCGGCAAAGTAATCGCCACACCAATGGCTGTTCCCATAAATGGTGCAGTGCAGGGAGTAGCAAGTATGGTGGCAAGAATTCCGCTAAAGAATGATCCACGCATCCCTTCGCCGGTGTTTGTTTTTCCGGCTACATTGATCAATGAGTTGCCGATTTCAAACACTCCCATCAGGCTTAGACCGAGTGCAAACATCAGAAATGTCATGAATGCAATAAAGGCGGGAGTTTGCAGCTGAAATCCCCAGCCGAGTTCCTGGCCGCCTGCTCTCAATAAAATGAGTAGCAGTGCAAGAAAGAGAAACGAAATCAGAACACCGGCGCCAAAAACATACCCGTGTAAGCGCACTTTTCGGGCATCATGGCCGGCCATTTGCATGAAATTCATTACCTTGATGGAAAGAATAGGGAATACACAAGGCATCAGGTTTAAAATCATTCCACCAAGGAAAGCAAAGCCAAGAATCAGTAAAAAACGGGCTGAAAAGATCTGCATGGATGCAACATCCGAAGCAGCAATCGAGTGATCGCCGGGAGTAACATCAACAATTATAGATTGGATGGTACCGGCTTCATCCCAGCCATCAGCATTATAGACCAATCCCCATAAACGGTCGATATCTCCGCTCTTGTAGGTAGATTTTTGAAGTTCGATAGTTATGGTGTTTCCATCAACGGAAAATGGCTGACGTGCCCCATTTTCAATCTCACCCTCTTCCTTGGCAAAATAGATGATCTCAGAAAATTCAGGAAGTTCGAATGCATCTGTTGAAAGCTTAAGTGTAGCACCGTTTGCATCAACTGTTGCCTCGGCACTCCAGTAATCGAGTGTTACCGGTAGTTTATCACGGGTTTCATTAAAAAGGGCAAGATTCTCTGTGTTATAGTCCGGCTCATCATCTGTTACGAGCAGCGTTAATTCGAGGTCTGCATATTCGGGAATACAAATTTTTTCACAGATCAACCAGTCTGCTTCTGCAATCAGGGTGTACTCTTCACCGGGAACAAGATCATCAGGTGCAGTTGCCTCCATCATAAACAGCACAGAATCGTAATAGCCATGGCTGGCAAGTCCTGCGGCTACATCAATCCATAGTGGAGTAGGCCATTGAATTTCACCAATTTGGAAATCCTTATCATGCATCCACTCAACCATTAATGGCATGCCGGAGTCTCCCGGATTGCGGTAATAAACGTACCAACCTTCCCGAAGATCCATTTTTACCCCAATCCAGAAAGTGTGACCGGGTTGAATGGTTTCCTGCTCAGATATAAGTTCTGTAACCGCGTTATCTGTTGTAACGGGCTGAGATAAAAGTTGCTCAGCGAAGAGAAAACAAAGTAAAATGGAAAGCAGAAAGAGGTTTCTCTTAAGCATAGAAGTATTATGGACGATTAAACAACAGACTGTTTAACGTCAAAGATAATAGAATCATGTGATTTCTCTGCTTAAGGCGAAAATTTTTACATTTTTACTCATGACCCCATGGAGCTGGGGGCTCTTCGATAGATTCTGTAAGATCAAACTGTACCATGATGTTCCATTCATCCTGCCAAACAGTTCCGTATGTATAGCGTTCTCCGGGGAAAAACTCAATTCTCCAGCCTCTGAATTCACCATCTGCCTGCGCTGTTCTCTCTTCTGATTGAAATCTTTGCACGTTTGCAGTGCCCTCATCAACAGAAAAACCGCCATACATGGTTACATCGTCATCTGTGCCGTCCGGCATTCTGTGATCGTGCCGTAGTTCAAGCCCATCCTCATGAAGAGTAATTATCCAGGTTCGTGAGCGGTCCCACTCTCCGGTCTCTTCATTCTCGATATGAAATGGAATTTTTAACTGATTTTCTGAACATTCACGAACATGCATTGCCATCATCTCCGTACCCGTAAACATATCTACAGTTTCAGGTTGAATGATGAGCTGTCCGGGGTGGGCATCTCCGCATTTATCTGCGAGGGCATTGAAAAATTGAATGTAACCGGGCTCTTCGGTGGTGGTTTCGATCTCTTCAGAGTTTGAACAGGCTGTAAAAAAGAGGACCAAGAAAAAAGAGAGTGATAAAATGATGGATTTGGCGGTCATGATGTTATTCATTCGTTAAGAATTTCGGGCGGAATTTAATGTAAATCAGACTGAATAGTAATGAAATCAGACCAAGGGAACCAACCCAATCTCCGTGCCGGCTGTAAAATGTTCGGCGTTCGGATTGATAGATTGTGAACGAGAATGCGTCTTCGGTCCAGTATTTTGTCTCAACCTGAACTTTTCCGTCGGGAGATATAATGCCGGAAATTCCATTATTGGCAGATCTTGCTATCCACATTCGGTGCTCGATGGCCCGAAGGCGCGCAAAGGCAAAATGCTGAATATGCCCGTGGGAATCTCCCCACCATCCGTCATTTGTGATGATGGTAAGAAATCCGGCGCCATCTTGCACAAATTGATTTACCCAGTTTGGAAACACGGAATCATAACAGATGAGCGCAGGGGTTTTGGTATCAGACACCACAAACTGATCGGCAGTTCTGCCAAGTCCATATCCCATAATGTCGCCCCAATCAATCCACCCGAACAGATCTATGGTTTGGAAGAACTCTACAAACGGGAAACTTTCAACAATCGGCACAAGGCGCCCTTTTCGGTAAACTTCTGAAGGAGAATCGGGTTGAAGAAATATCGCTGCATTAAATACATTGTAGTTGTGTCCGTCGCTTGTCTGGCGGGTTACACGTGGCTTATCATCATCTTCATAAAATTCAAAGAAACCGGAACCGGTTATCAATTTTGTATCCCAAACGGCTAAAGAATCCTGAATTCGTTCAAAATAGGGGCTGTTAATCGTTAACGATGTATCGAGAGCATTTTCCGGCCAGATGATCACCTCGGTATTTTCAGTGCGGGCTTCATCAGAAAGAGTAAGCAGATGATCGAGTAGTGAATGCAGTGATGGATGACCGCCAAAACGCTGGTAAGAATCTGAATTAGGCTGGACAATGGTTACATGCACCTGCTCGCCGTTATAGCTGCTCAGGCTGATGGTTGCCAAAACAGAAAGAAAAGGGAAGGTGAAAAAAATGGCAATGGAGGTATAGAGATATTTTTTTGCAGGTACTTTGAGGTATGCAAAGATCAAAGCGGCCGTGAAAACCACCCAAAATGAGATACCGAGCACACCGGTATATGTGATGTATTGAATAGCTCCGGTAAGATTCGACCAGCCATTGCCGAGAGTAAGCCAGGGCCAGGCAAGATCCCAGCGATGATGCAAAAATTCATAGCCGACCCACGCCACGGTTGAGATAAAAGCCGCAAAGAGCAGATTTTTTTCAGTTCGAAATACCTGCCTGATTATAAGCAGAGGAATAAGCATAATTGCAGCATTGGCAAATATTGCAGCGAGCCCTCCGGCAACTGTTGCCATCATCAGCCAGTATGTGGAGAAGAGATTCCATAGTACAAAAGCCGGATAGGTGTAGTATATGGTTTGACGTTTTGTATCACACAGAGTAGCCAGCCTTATCAGAAATACAAATGCCGGAATTTGTAGTATGGAGATGTTAAATGGCGGGAATGAGAGTGCCAGTAATACAGGGGCAGAGAGTGCAAGAGCCCATTTATGATCCCAGAAAAGGGTTGTACTTTCATAATTTTGATCCGTTTTGTTCATTTTATTCTTTCAATTTCCACTGATTGCTGATTCTCATCCTAACCCATAAGTTATGATATGGATTCAAATAGGCGGGCACATGATCAGTTTTCCCTTTTAACTTTTGAGGCTCCATTTTTTACTCTTAAAACAATCCAACCACTTCTTGTTATCAAAAGCAAGAGTATAGGTAGAATGGCTGGATGAAGATGCTGAGTCCAAAAAGTCCAACCAATTAAAATTATGAGGCAAGAAATGATAAGAAGTGAGAGATAAGTAGCCAGAGGAAGAACTGAGTTTAGGCGCCGGAATAAGAATGGTATTATAAATATATGAGTTGGCCATGCCCATAGCATGTTAAGATTGTTAATAGTTACTTCATGCAGCGAAATGAACCATAAAAATAGAATCAGTAATCCAATTAGCCCGGTAACGGTAAAAAGTGGCAAATCAAACCATCGCACAATTGTTTTGCTGTTTCTGTAGTTTTTATATGTGATGACTGCTCCGGCCAGGAATAACGCCCATGTTAAAAGTAAGGCCCAAGGCTGGCCCGCTCTTGAGATTTCATCCGGAAAATGAGATGGCAACTCAGTACTGGCTACAAACGGCTGAATTTCACCATTTACAAGCATAGTAGCTCGATCAAATTCTTTCATCAAAAAATCAGGCAGAAACATGGTCTCTCTTGTAGTGATGATTTGATCCACTCTATTGCCAAGAAGCAGATCCATCCCTAATTGGATAAATGGCCGTTGATGAACATAAAGATGGATCATATCACGAAATGTAAAACCGGAAGCCACCTCCGGGGAGAATCGCAGATCATCTCCTAAAACATGTTCAAACAGATCACGAATACGGGTTGAGCAATTATCATACAGAAAATCGTACTGGTAATAGCGGTTTTCTTCGAGTGCATTTACCCGGAGAAATTCAAATACATCCTGTTTCTGAGATAAAGTAAGGTTCAGAACCTGTTCAATAATCGGCCGTTGCTGCTCAAGATAATATCTGCGTGATGCTGAATAGTTGGCAACGGACAAAAAGTACTCCAAATCACCGTAGATAAATTTTGGAAGGAAAAAAGCATCGAAGTGAAAAGTGCCGTAATTGTAGGAGAGATCGATATTATTTTGAAGATCCTGTATCCGTATTGCACTATGGCCAAAAAGTTCTTCTGGAGCATCACCGGGAAGTATTGTGATGAGAGAAATTTGAGCATCTTCAGATAGCTGAACCCCCTGAGCGTTTACATCATGCTTTATGCAAAGAAATGTGATTGAAAGCAGAAAAACTGCTATTTGATTTATCTTTGAAGGGTATACAACGTGCACTCTGCTTCTACTTTGAGATTTCCGATAATCAATATTATTCACTGTACTCTTTGCCGGCTACAATCACAACAATTTCACCTTTTATAGATGGTCTCTGTTTGTACTCTTCAAGTACATGTTGTAAAAGACCACGATTAATCTCCTCAAATTTTTTCGTGAGTTCCCGGGCAACGCATACCCAACGATCATCCTCACAAAAATCGTTTAGCATTTCTAAAAAGCGTATCAATTTATGCGGGCTTTCATAAACCACGGATGTAATATCGGATTCGGCAATAGCTTTAACACGGGTTTGACGCCCCTTTTTTGGGGGTAAAAATCCTTCAAATGTAAATCTGTCGCATGGTAAACCGCTTGCAACAACGGCCGTGGTGATAGCATCGGGTCCGGGTATCACCGATACGGTGTGTCCGTTTTGATGGGCAGCACGAATTGCCAAAAAGCCCGGATCAGAAATGCCGGGCATTCCTGCATCGCTGATGATAGCCAGGTTTTGGCCGCCATTCAGAATGTTGAGAATGTGATCAACTTTATGGTGCTCATTATGCTGATGAAACGAAAAAAGCGGTTTATCTATTTGGTAGTGTTGCAATAGTACTGATGAAGTTCGGGTATCTTCACATGCAATGATGTCAACCGATGAGAGCGTTTCTACTGCTCTGTGTGTTACATCTTTGAGATTACCGATAGGTGTTGCTACTACGTATAGTACTGCCAAAACGGAGTGTTTATGATTTCGAATGAATTAAAATGTAATGAAAAACAACCAATATGAAGTTTTCATGTTTTGAGGTACAAAGATAGCAGGAAAACTTGTAGTTTGTAATGCTGTAATAAAAAACAGCATCTAGCCATTATCAGTACGCAAGGGAAAATCACAACTTTAATATTATCATAACAATATGAATTTTAAGCCAACCGGAATCAATCACATGACCATTCGTGTGAACAGAATTGAACGATCAAAAGAGTTTTACGGTGAAATTCTTGGATTTGAACTTGTTCGAACTATGGGCCAAAGTATGGCCGTATATAAAATTGGTGAAGAAGATACCCTTGTAATTGTTGAAGCGGAAACGAGTTACGATCCCAACTCAAGAGATTTTCGGGTTGATCACATCGGTTTTTATCTCAAATCGGCTGATGAGGTAGATGAGATGGCAAAATATCTTCGTGATAAAGAGGTGACTATTCTCAGCGGACCGGCCAACAGAAAGAAAGGCCGTTTTGTTTTCGCTTCAGACCCTGATGGCAACCTTATCGAATTTTTCTTCGAATCAGACGAATAATTCAGCGTAACATTGTCATTTATCACGGTGTGGCATGCTATTTGCTGTATGGAGCATCAAAGAATATAACAGAAACTATATCAGAAGTAATTTTTAGCAATGAGTGTGAAATCAAAAGAAAATAAGGCTCAATCAGAAGAAACTGAACTGCAGGAGCCGGTAGAGAATGAAAATCAGGATTTGGATACACTGCTTGAAGAGCAGCAAAAGCGCATCGAAGAGCTCAACCAGGAAATATCAAACATGAGAGACACGCATCTCAGAAAAGCAGCTGAGATGGAGAATATGAAAAAGAGATTACAGCGGGAACGCGAGCAGATCTACAGATTTGCCAAAGAAGCTGCTGTGGAAGATTTCCTGCCGGTAAGCGATGATCTTGTGCGAACATTGGAGATGATGGAAAAGAACAATCCCGATTCTCCCTACCTGGATGGAGTTAAACTGATTCTCAGCAAATTCGATTCAGTTCTTGAAAAAAATGGTGTAACAAGAATTGATGAATCAGGCGTGCCTTTTGATGTAAACATCCATGACGCCATGCTCATTCAGAAATCAGAGGATGATTCTGTTGAGAGCGGAACGGTTCTTCAGGTTGTTGAAAGTGGCTATTTAATGGGTGAGAAAACCCTGCGCCATGCAAAAGTAATTGTAAGCGAATAATATAAATTCATGTCAAAACGCGACTACTACGAAGTTTTAGGTGTAGACAAAAATGCCGGCGAAACTGAGCTAAAAAAAGCATACAGAAAACTTGCGATGAAGTATCATCCCGATCGGAATAAAGGGGATGAAAGCGCAGAGAAAAAATTTAAGGAAGCATCCGAAGCGTATGATGTACTTCGTGATCCGCAAAAGAGACAGCGGTACGACCAGTATGGCCACGCAGGAGTAAATGGTGGTGGGTTTGGTGGAGGATCTGATTTTGGCAGTGCCAATTTTGAGGATATCTTCAGCCATTTCAGCGATATATTTGGTGGTGATTTCTTTGGCGGAGATGCGTTCGGTGGCAGGTCTCAATCCAGGAGAAGACGCGGTGCGGGTCAATCCGGCGGTGATATGAAACTACGCGTTGCCCTAACACTTGAAGAAATCGCTGAAGGTGTTGAAAAAACACTGAAAGTGAAAAAGCACATTAAATGCGACTCTTGCAACGGAACCGGCGCAGAAACAGAGGCTGATTTCGAAACCTGTTCAACCTGTAATGGTATGGGCGAAGTGCGACAGGTTTCCCGAACCATGTTCGGACAGTTTGTGAACGTTCAGCCATGCCATAGTTGCCGCGGTGAAGGGCGTATCATTCGCAATAAATGCTCGAAATGCTCCGGTGAAGGCAGGTACAAGAGCGATGAGAAAATTAAGATCAATATCCCTTCAGGCGTAGCAAATGGAAATTACATTACGCTGAGGCGGCAGGGAAATGCAGGTGTAAGAGGTGGTGAACCTGGAGATTTGATCGTATTGATTGAGGAGAAGGAGCACAAACATTTTGAACGCGATGGAAATGATATCTACTTCGACCTGATGATCAGCATTCCGGATGCTATTCTAGGTACAGAAGTTGAAGTGCCAACGCTTAAAGGAAAAGCAAAAGTAAAAATCGAAGCAGGTACTCAGCCCGGTAAGCTTCTCAGAATGCGCGAACGCGGTATCAAAGGCCTGAATAATTCAGGAGTGGGTGATCAGTTCATTAAAATGAATGTCTACATTCCGAAAGATCTCACTTCAGAAGAGAGAAAGCATGTGGAAGCCCTTAGAGGGGAAGACCATTTTGATCCCGCAAGTGCGAAGAAGCGCGAAAAAAGCTTCTTTTCAAAAATTAAAGATGTTTTCAGTTAATCTGAATTCATTATAACCCTAAAAAGAATTCGCCTGTTTTAGCCTTCCTTTTCAGACGGGATGTAGTCGAATTTTTTTTAATTTTGATTGATTTTGTAGTTGAGGGGTGACGGCATGTGTCACCCGTATCCCTTATTTTGATTCAAATTAATCATACAAACGAATCACTATGGGATTACTTGAGATTGGGATTGCTTCACTATTTTTCTTTTTGGGGTTTATACTCGCTTACTTCATGGCGAAGGCAAAAGAGTCGCAGCTTGAAGAGAGAATTTCAAATCTTACTACAACACTTAGTGAAAGCCAGTCAAAACTGGAGAGTGAAGGTTTACGTGCAGCTGAGGCGGAAAAAGAGTTAACACTCAAAACAGCAGATCTGAATCATCTCAAAGAGCGTCTTAATGAACAAAAACAAGACCTTGAAAAGCTTCAGGAGCAATTTCGGCTGGAGTTCAAGAACCTTGCGAATGAAATACTTGAAGAGAAATCCAGGAAATTCACTGAACAAAACAGGGAGAAGCTCGATCAGATACTAAAACCGTTAGGAGAAAAAATTTCTGAATTTCAGAAGAGGGTGGAGGAGACGCATCGTGAAGATTTAAAGGGTAGAAGTGCACTTGATCAACATCTGAAAATGCTACAAGAGATGAATCAGAAAATGAGCGATGAGGCTAAAAATCTCACAAAAGCACTAAAAGGTGATACAAAACAGCAGGGGAACTGGGGTGAGGTAATTCTGCAGCGAATACTGGAAAAATCGGGACTAAGAAAGGGATTTGAATATACCACTCAGGAAAGTTCAACATCCGATGATGGGCGCCGCCTGCAGCCGGATGTGATTGTCAGCCTGCCTGATGAAAAGAAATTGATTATCGATTCTAAAGTTTCTCTGACCGCTTATGAGCGTTATTCATCATCAGATGATACGGATGAGATGCTGAAATTACTGAAGCAGCACATCACATCCATGCGAGGGCATGTGAAAGGGCTGAGCTCGAAAAATTATGAACAGATCCATGGTACCAACAGCCCCGATTTTGTGTTGATGTTTATCCCGATTGAACCGGCATTCAGTATCGCGATGCAAAATGATCCTGAACTTTATAATGAAGCTTTTGAGAGGAATATCATCATTGTAAGCCCAACCACACTGCTTGCCACACTTGCAACGATCGAAAATGTATGGAAGCAGGAGTATCAAAATAGAAATGCGATGGATATAGCCAGACGCGGCGGACTTCTTTATGATAAATTTGTAGGCTTTGTTGAAAATCTTAAAGATGTAGGAAAAAGAATTCGGCAAACTGAACAGGCATACGATTCTGCGATGAGTCAGCTATCTGAAGGTGCGGGAAATTTGGTGGGACAAGCTGAAAAACTTCGTGAACTTGGAGCCAGTGCTTCAAAAAAACTCCCAACTGAAGTTGTAAATCCGGCTCTTGAAGAGTTTAAAGATAAGTGAGAATTATCTGTTGTACTGAAGGGGCTCAACTAGGCTAGCTAAATCATACCCATTATGGTTGGAAATAGCTGAATACCAGGTATTGTTCCAAAGCCAGGAAACTACGTGGTGTTCATCTATCTCGGCAACATAAAAATCATGATCGGTATTACAGGCAGCTACAGCATCCTGATGCCTTACCAGCTCCTCTGATCCAAGAACTTTATCCATATCGAAAGCAAAAAGATAGATCGTTTCGCCTATTTCCGGTTGTGTATATTCAAGTAGTGGGGTTTGAAATCCATCAATAAAATCGGCCATTACTATACCTTCAAACTGAGCTCCTGATATTTGAGGAACTGTAATTGCCATTCCGAAATGATCTTGTAAGTAAACTTCCGCTTCAGATACAGAATGTGTTCCGAAGTGGGGTTCAATCAATTGTCCACTGCTTTTTAGAAAATGCTCAGCGGCAATATTTTCAACAACAAAACCTTCAAATCTATCTTCATATGAAGCGGTACTGTCGAGTAGCTGGATCGTTACTAGGGTAATAAAAAGTATTACAGCAGCTGCAGCTACATATCTGAGTATGCTCCCAATTTTAACCTTGCCCTTACTGGAATGCGGTGAAACTTTATTGGAAGGGGTTGAAGATGATAAGCTGTATACGTTTTTTTCTTTATCAGCAGACTCCTCATCGAGCGCGCTGATAATTTTATTAATTCGATGTACAAGATGTTCCGGTGCTTTTGTCCGTTCATACTTGGTTTTGAGAAGTTGTTTAACTCTTAGAGCCTCTTCATACTCCTTTTTAACGGAGTCATCAATCTCAATGAAATCAAAGAAGGCAATCTCTTCTTCTGAGCTTGCTTCATTGTCCACTATGGCCGGTAATATTTCTAAGGCTTTTTTTCTGTCCATTAACTTCTATTTTCGCAAAATGTAAAAATAATATTCAGACATTTCTGTATTTAATATAAAAAACAAAACCCGTTCATAAACCATTCAGCATTTTAGCCGTAATTAATCAATATGAACGGCCATTCCAATGTATTGATGGTACATAAATTAGCCGATTATGGTTTGATTGAATTGACTCCAGGGTGAAATTTTGGAGGGTTTACTTACAAGGGTTATCTCATTTTTGAGAGTGGGATGATTAATCTTCAATGAATAGGCATGCAGAGCAATTGGCCCGGACAGGGTGCTTCCATATTTTTTATCACCAACAAGCGGAAAACCTTCGTGAGAAAACTGAACACGTATTTGATGGGGACGACCTGTTATTAAATTCACTTCAACGAGAGACATATTCTCAATGAATTGTAACGTCTGAAACGTTAAATCAGCACTTTTTGAAGCTTTGGTGGCATTTTTGGTTACCGAAACGGTGTTGGTACTGTTATCTTTTTGTAGATGATGACGAAATGATCCATTGGGCGGTAATTTGCCCGAAACTACAGCAAGGTAGGTTTTTTGAATAGTTCGCTTGCGAATTTGTTCACTGATTCTGGATGCCGCCTTTGATGTTTTAGCCAGCAGCATGATTCCGGATACAGGCTGATCAAGCCTGTGCAGAAGACCCAGAAAAACGTTCCCCGGCTTGTTGTACTCTTTTTTGATGTACTCCTTGCACAGAGTTAGCACATCAGGCCTGCCGGTTATGTCCTCTTGCGAGAGTACTCCGGCCGGTTTATTAATTGCCAGAAGATGATTGTCTTCAAAAACAATCTCTATATTTGGCTCTGTTCCCGTACATTTGGTTCTGTTAGTCATCTTTCGAAATCACACAATCTCATTAATCGTATATCAACAACAGAGAATATATGTCGATATCACTGGAGGAAAAAGTTGCACATTTGCCCCTGAAACCAGGTGTCTATCAATTTAAAGATTCAAGGGGAAATCACCTCTACATAGGTAAAGCAAAAAAACTGAGAAACAGGGTTCGCTCATATTTTCAGGATTCGGTGAATCATGACGGACGCATTCGGGTAATGGTAAAAAAAATCCATGATTTAGAGGTAATAGTAACCGATTCTGAAGCAGAGGCTTTGATTCTTGAAAATACGCTGATCAAAAAACATCAGCCGCGTTACAACATTCTCTACCGCGATGATAAGTCGTATCCTTATATCTGTATCACAAATGAAGAAAAACCAAGAGTCTATCCAACCAGAACAGTAATTAAGGATGGAAGTAAGTACTTCGGTCCGTACGATCATGTAGGCCATCTTCGGAGAATGCTCGAAACCATCAGGAAAACATTCGATCTCTGTACGTGTGCTGTTTCACCGAAAATGATTGATAAATCGAGAGGAGCGCCAAAATGGCACTCTTGTTTTGACGATTACCTGAAGAATTGTTCGGGCGATTGGCAGACGGAGAAATACAGAGATACGCTGCAGAAAGTGGAGAGACTTCTTTCCGGGAAAACGGAAGGGCTCATGCGAGAGGTGAAGGAGGAGATGGAATTAGCATCAGCTGCACTTGAGTTTGAACAAGCTGCTTCTCTGCGCGATAGCCTGCTCTCTTTGCAGAAATACAATCAAAAAATGAAAATTGTTGACAGCAAAAAGATCAACAGGGATCTCTTTGCTATTGAGGTTGCTGAAGATATTTCTGAAGCTTGTGGTGTTCTGTTTAAGATTAGAGAAGGGAAACTGGTGGGTAAGTTTCACCGGTATATCAAAAATATTGAGGATATAGCCCCTGAAGTGATGATGCAGGCATTTCTGGAGGATTACTATACAGATCCCCGTGGAATTGATTCCGGATCATTGCCTGATGAAGTTTACATCAGCCATGAAATGTACGATGATGAACCTCTCTATCAATATTTATGGGAAGTTTTAGGAAAAAAAGTGCCCATTCATGTGCCAAAAATCGGGGATAAAAAGCATCTTATGGAGATGGCATTATCCAATGCAAGATTAAAACTTGGAGAGAGACGCATAGAGAAAGAGAAGGCAGAAAAAAACAGAATTCCCAAAGCAGTTGAGGATCTCAAAGAGTATTTGCATCTCAACAGGCTGCCAAGAAGAATCGAATGTTTTGACAATTCGAACATTCAGGGTTCTGATCCTGTTGCATCCATGGTCTGTTTTGTTGATGGAAAACCACGAAAAAGTGAGTATAAACGATTCAATATCAAAACGGTTGTAGGACCCGATGATTTTGCGTCGATGCGTGAGGTGCTTATAAGACGATACAGCCGGGTTAAAAAAGATAAACTACAGGCTCCAGACCTAATTCTTGTAGATGGTGGTAAGGGACAGTTGAGCGCTGCTGTTGAGGCACTTCGCGAAATTGATTTTTTAGAACACAGTGAAGTAGCGGGCCTCGCCAAGCGCCTTGAAGAAGTGTTTTTACCCGGCAGGGCTGATGCAGTGATGATTCCTAAAAGATCGCCATCACTAAAATTGTTGCAAATGGCGCGCGATGAAGCCCATCGGTTTGCAATTACATTTCATAGGAAAAAAAGATCCGGCAGAACGCTAAAAACAGAACTGACAGAGATACCCGGGATTGGAGAGAAAAAAGCGGCAGAGTTACTTAAAGAATTTGGATCAGTAAAAAAAATAAAAGAGAGCTCGCGTGAAACTCTGCAGAAGTTTTTGGGTATTAAAACAGGAGAGGCGGTTCACAACCATTTCGGAGAAAAGAAAAATTTATAACATTAAAATGTTATAGAATTCCATCTGAACTCTGCATAAACTCGTATAAGGTTAAAAGTGCAAAAAATGAAAGAACGTCAGTTCAGCAGTTTTTGGCATGTAATGTGCAATCACGCTATAAAAGCGCTTCTGCAACTCGAATGTTTCGAAAGCAGAATATGTTTTGATAGTTAACAGGGCTTATTTATAATTACCATAACCATGCGACTTACAAAATCAGACCACATACCGAAAAATTATACACGAATGCAAGACAAAGAGCTTGTTCACCTCTTTAGAAAGGAGGATGACCAGCTGGCATTCCAGGAACTGATGAATCGCCACCAGGCGAAGGTCTATTCATACATCTTTAGTATGATTCAGAACCGCGAAATTGCTAACGATATCTTCCAGGAGACCTTTACAAAGGTGATTACCAAGATGGATGATACGTACAATGAGCAGGGTAAATGGATAGCCTGGGTGATGAGGATTGCACATAATGCAACAATTGATCACATCAGAAAACAAAAACGATTTG
>JAFIES010000066.1 GCA_020832415.1 Balneolaceae bacterium
CGTATATCGATCAAAAATTAAACATCGCAGACACTGGTAAGCTACGAGTTGAAGTCGATAAAAAATTTAACAGTACTTATTTATATGTACCACAATGATTTACAAGAAATTAAAATTGTCTTAATTGGACACTACTGATAATGTATATCATAAAACAAAACGTTGGTGGAACGGAAAATGCAGGTTTATTTTCATTTAAGACTAACCTCAAACATACCGGTCAGGTAAAATGAAATTTCTAGTTGTAGATGATGAAAAAGATGTAGAACTGCTATTCCGGCAAAAATTCAGAAAAGAAATTCGAAGCGGTGAAATTGAGCTTGTCTTTGCTTTTTCAGGCCAGGATGCTCTTGATATTTTAAACAGTACAGACCCTCCCGAAGTGGTCTATGTATTTTCAGATATTAATATGCCCGGAATGAGCGGAATTGAGCTGCTAAACGAAATTAAATCTGAGCACCCTGATATTTATGTCAGCATGATTTCTGCTTATGGTGATGATGAAAACTACAATCGGGCTATACAGTCCGGCGCGAAAGAGTTTTTCACCAAACCGATAGACTTTAACCACTTGAAGGAAGAGATTAGTTTAATGATACAAAAGAAAAAGGAGGGATAGCGTGGCACTATTACAGAAGATACTTGTGGTTGATGATGAACCGGATTTACAAATGCTGATGATGCAGCGTTTCCGGCAGAAAATAAGAGCGAAAGAGTACGAATTTTTCTTTGCTGAAAATGGCCAGGAAGCACTGGATATGCTTTCTGAATTTCAGGAAATATCTCTTATTCTAAGTGATATAAATATGCCGAAAATGGATGGGCTAACACTGCTGAATGAATTGCAGCAGTTCGAAAGAAAAGATATCAAAGCAATTATGGTATCTGCCTATGGTGATCTTGAAAATATCCGCACTGCGATGAACTGTGGAGCGTACGATTTTGTAACCAAACCCATCGATTTTAAAGATCTCGAAACTACAATTGAAAAAACCCTGCGGGAAATCGAGCGTATACAGCAATCGAAAGATCTTGAGCGCCAGCTCACCTCACTCACGTACGATCTCGACATGGCTGCGCGAATTCAGCAGAAAATTCTGAAACAGGATTTCCCCGTTTACCAGGAAGATCCCCGATTTGATATCTATGCCCACATGATTGCTGCAAAGCATGTTGGAGGTGATTTCTATGACTTCTTTAAGATTGATGATGACCACCTCGCATTTTTTATTGGGGATGTAGCCGGAAAAGGAATACCGGCTGCAATTTACATGGCTGTTTGCAGAACCATGCTTAAATCGATTGGCTCAGAGGTAATTGATCCCGCCGAGTGTATCTTCAAGGTGAACAACATGCTCATACCTGAAAGTGATATCACAACGTTTGTAACGGTATTCTATGCTCTGCTGAACATCAAAACCGGTGAACTTAGCTACTGTAACGGAGGGCACAATTTGCCATATTTACAAACTGCAAAAGGAGAAGTTTCTGAGTTAAAAGATGTTGGCGGATTGTTGCTTGGCAAGTTTGAAGACGCACCGTACGAAAAACACACTATACAGCTCAATCCCGGTGATACTGTTGTTACGTTTACAGATGGGGTTACGGAAGCTGAAGATGAAGGGGATGGTTTTTTCGATGAGTACCGCGTTGTAGAATATCTGGAAAAAACCGCCGGTAAAAGTATCAACTCAAAAGTGAAAGGGCTCTTTCTTGAGGTGATGAAATTTGCGGGATCTGCTCAGCAATCGGATGATATTACTGTTCTTGCTGCCACCTACGAAGGGGATAAGTCCTGATTAATCGAAAGCCAATTAGCAGATCAGATTTTTATCAAAAATAGAAAACCGGAGCCGATTTAGGCTCAGGCTTCTATTTGATGAATTTCCTTCAGAATTGCGGCTGCATTTTTATCATTCTTCTGCATCACCCTGTGCTGTAAATTTGTAACAATTTCGGGCTCAGCATTTTCGAAGGCCAGCTCTTTCGCCTCTTTTTCGGTGCCTGTTCTCACCAGGTCGTAGATATCATCAGCACGAACAATACTGTAGAGATTATCTTCATTAAATGCGTGTGAACGCAGCTCCTCATACTTCCGAAACAATTCCGGAAACTGGTTGCTGTCGTCTGCGCGGTCTATCACTTCAACATCTTTCGGGCCTTCTGCACTTAGAGGTGTTTTTGTGAGGTAGTAAAATTTCTGTTTGTAGATCATATATTTTTGTCTGTTTTTTTGCTAGCGAAATATACAGGTTTTAACTAACTATTGGCAGTTTAAGCTAAGAAATATCTTTGGGGCTTACCATCCATTTTACACTGCACGTTCCATACTGAAGGTCGGCCCAGTTCTCGATATCTGTTTCAAGACAAGCAATTGTAGCCGTTGCAAAATTTTTCCTGATTGGTTCATTTGCGAGCAGTGATAGTACTTCATCGGTCATGGGGTTGTGGCCCACAGTCATCACAGTGGACGATTCGGCATCCGCCCGGCGAATGGCATTCGCATAAGAAATGGCGCCTGTAAAATAGAGATCCTCGTCCCAGGTAATAATTTTTTTTCGAACATCAAGCTGTTCCACAACATGCAGAGTTGTGGATTTAGCCCGGTTTGCAGGAGAGCTGAAAATCTGATCCGGAACAATTCCCAGTTCTCTCAGATACATCCCCATTTTCGGAGCGTCTCTTTCTCCGCGTTTATTCAGTGGGCGGTCAAAATCACGAAGTGAAGGATCGTCCCATGCAGACTTGGCATGGCGCATTAAAAGTATTTTTTTCATGGCTGATAATTGACAGGGTTAGTGTTCAACTGCATTGTACTGTTTTAAAATTTCCAAAACCTGATCGATGGGCAGGCCTTCCATAGTTCGCCCATTTTCACCGCTCATGGTTTCTGCCATAAATAGTGAATTCAATATTGCTTCTTCAGTTGCTTCAACGGCGGCCAGAAAGAGGGGGGTCATCGCGCTATTTTTCAATTCATTTTGGCTGACTTTATCACCTTCACTATCGGTGTTAATGCGAACATCGGGATGTGTTGAAAAGGCAATCACATAATCACCGCTGCCATTTGATGCAAATCCGCCCACACGGGCAATACCCAAAAATGCACGCTTGGCAAGCCGCTCCAGATTGCGCGATGTGATGGGGGCATCTGTAGCCACAACAATCATAATGGAGCCGTCAACATCGTAATCATAACCGTGTGAATCGGCCAGTGAATGAGTATCGGTTTCCGAAGGTAACATATCGGCCATGTAATGATTATTCAGCTCCCGGCCAACCGGTGCTCCATTAATGGTTAAAATTCCTCCAAAATTAGACTGAACCAGCACTCCAACTGTGTATCCGCCTTGATTATCGGGCAAAACGCGCGAAGAGGTACCGATTCCTGCTTTGAATCCAAGCGCCCTTGTACCCGTTCCTGCGCCAACATTTCCCTCTTCCACAGGGCCGCTTTCTGCACGTTCTATGGCTTCGTAAATATCATCTGTTGTAATAACCCGCTTGCGGATATTGTTGAGCCAGCCATCGTTGGTTTCTCCTACAACGGGGTTTACGGATCGCACATTCTCATTTCCGGGCAGATTCAAAACGTAATCCGCAACACCATGTGCAGCGTTAAATATACTCAGGGTGTTTGTGAGTGCAATGGGTGTTTCAAGCTCTCCAAGCTCCTGAACCTGGGTAAATCCAAGTGCTTTTCCAAAACCGTTGCCTACATAAACTGCTCCCGGTACCCGATCACGAAAAAGATTGCCCGGGTGCGGCAGAATTGCGGTTACTCCGGTTCTGATATCATCACCTTCAATAATGGTTTTCTGGCCAACCAAAACCCCTTCAACATCGGTGATGGCGTTCCAGTTTCCGGGAGTCAATATTCCGGGTTGAATTCCCAAATCACGGGCTCGCTCACGATCTTGTGAGAAAATCATATCAGTAACGGTAAATAAAATTAACAGAACGGTTAGAGCAATTCGCATGAATTAGCGGTTTGGTTTGTTTGAAAATCAGTAATCAAATAAAATTAAAATATAGCAGACTAAAAACAGGATAAACAGATTATTTGTTGTAGTGATCTGCCGCACAAAAGCCAGCAGGAGAGTGGGTGTTGGAATATTTTACAATTCTGAGAATCAATTTTCTTTAATTTAGAAATTAAATCTAATCGGGATACATAAAGAAATCAGATGACGTTTTTTTCTCAGGTTGCAGTAATTGGAATATCGAGTCTGATCGCAGCAAATTTGTTTGCCCGGAACGCAGAAATCTTTCCGGAAAATACCGGGCAGTATCATATTGAGGCCTATCGTCTTCAACCCGGAGAAGAGTTTGTTCTTGATGGTAAAATGACAGAACCATTTTGGGGTGCCATCACACCAATCACAAATTTTACCCAGCAGGAACCAATTGAGGGCGCCGAGCCAACTGAAAGGACAGAAATTTTTATTGCATACGACGCCTCCAATCTCTACATCGCTGCTATTTTGTATGACAGCAACCCCGACGGTATCCTTGCATTTCAAAAGAGAAGAAACCAGGGCCTGGGAACAGACGACAGGTTTATGATGATTTTAGATACGTTTAACGACGGGCGAAATGCTTATTTTTTCGAAACCAATCCGGCGGCTATCAGGGGCGATGGACTTTTAACCGTTGGGCAGGGTATAAATCTCAACAAAGCCTGGGATGGCATTTGGGATGTACGAACTACCATCACGGAAGAGGGCTGGATTGCAGAGTTTGTAATTCCATTTCGTTCACTCGATTTTGACCCTGAAGTGGCCGCGTGGGGTATCAATTTTCAGCGAACCATCCGCCGGCAAAATGAGGAGATTATGTGGGCGGGGTGGCGACGAAATCAGGGGCTGTTCCGCCCGCAAAATGCGGGCACACTTACCGGTTTGACAGGAATCAGTCAGGGAATTGGGCTCGAATTTACTCCCTATCTTGCTGCTTCAGGTAACAGAAGATGGCTGCAGGGTGGTTCAGTAGAAAACAACGGAATCTTTGATGCAGGTTTTGATGCCTCTTATAGTATTACGCCAAGTGTGAGGGCTTCACTCACCGTAAACACCGATTTTGCAGAAACAGAGGTAGATCAGCGCAGGGTTAATCTAACCCGTTTTCCGCTTTTTTTCCCCGAACAGCGAAGCTTTTTCCTTGAAGGGGCAAGCATTTTCAGTTTTGCACCTGCCAGTGGAGTAAATCCATTCTTTAGCAGAAGAATTGGGTTGGTAGATGGAGATCCCATGCCGGTGAATGGAGGCCTTCGGGTGCTGGGAAGAGAGGGAGATACTAATTTTGGCCTCTATCAGATTCGTACAGGGAGCTTAGGAGATATTAATCGCGAAGATTTTACTGCGGCAAGAGTTACTCAAAATCTATTTTCAGAGAGTAATGTGGGGTTAATTTACACCCGAAGAGCTACACTTGATGACGACTTTTTCAATGATCGCCACACTCTGGGTACAGATATGGAATTTGGAACATCCCGTTTTCTTGGCAACAAAAACCTGCAGTTTCAGGCGTTCTTTATATGGCATAATACATTTACCGAGAACGAAACCAGCGAATTCTGGGACAGAACCAGCCGCGGTATTCGCATCAACTATCCCAACTTTCCGTTTTACGGGTGGATGTCTTACAGGGAGTTTGGGGATGCATTTAATCCCGCTGTGGGCTTTACCCCGCGCAACGGTTTCAGGAGGTTGCAGCCAACCATTGGATACAGGCGTGTAGCCGGTAACAATAATCTGATACGTTCCTGGAATGTTCAGGCATTTTTTGAGTATTTAATGAATCTCGATTACGAGCCGGAAACAGTAAATCTTACACTAACCCCGATTGATATACTTTTCGAAAGTGGTGAGCGAATTGAGATAAGCCTTAATCGTAGTTTTGAAAGGCTCTACTCAGATTTTGACATCCTGAGGGATGCTTCCGCAATTGTACCTGCCGGAGATTACTATTCGTGGCGATTCAGAGCTCAGGCTTCAACAGCCTCATTCAGGGCTGTTTCTGTAACCGCTCAGTACACCATTGAGGGCTTTTGGACGGGTACAAGAAACATCTATGAACTTTCAGGTACAGTACGCCCCTATCCCGGAATAAACCTTTCGGTTGACTTGAACAGAAGTGATGTGTCTCTGTCTGAAACCGATTTTGCAACTAACCTGATTCGCTTCAGGGGGAATGTTGATTTAACCCCCAACACAGCCTTAACAAATATTATTCAGTTTGATGATATAAGCGAGATACTTGGTTTGTACAGCAGATACAGGTGGACGGTTACTCCCGGCTCCGACCTGTTTCTTGTACTATCCTACAACTGGGTTCAGTTTGAAAACCGCTTTGAGCCAATTGAAACACAAGCGGCGCTGAAATTCAACTACACGTATAGGTTTTAAAGAATATTTAATTTTGATTACACAAATTTTTTGCAGTTCCCATTACCAAAACAATATACTTGCCATTTGTAGAAACCATCTCCTCAACTGCATTTTGTTTGTTCTTTTGTCTTGATACAAAAGAACGAAAAAATCAAGGCGGTGAATTGCTCGGCGGCGGGTGCTGGCAAAGCACGGAAAAATTTCAAGGCCGATATTATTCAAAGGCAATAGAAAATTCACAAGCGGCTGATGAAATTTTTCAATTCGTCCTCCGCCAGTCACCCTTTTCCCGCCAATCAATTCAAGGCCAAAGTATCCTCGAAATTATAGGTTGTTGCTGCGTGGAGTTATTTATGGACTTAGCCTAATCGATTATTCATAGGCCTTATATAAATAAAAACACCCCGAACAAATATTGCCGGGGTGTTAGTCTATCAACCAATATGTACTGGTTAGAGAAATCGTCTGTTTAGATAGGCTGGTTCACATACCTTTGGTACTGCGCATTAATTTCATCAATGGATGGAGCCTCACCGGCTATCACCCAAAAACGATACCTGAAATCTACAGGTGCGCCTTCCGACATGTGGTGCGGGATGAATTCACCAAAGCGTCCGTACGTTCTTTCTGACATCTCACCGCGGCCGGGGTTCGAAGGGTGTGTCATATAAACAACGGTATATGTATCGCCTTCGATGGTAAATTGCATCGCATTCCAGGGGAGGTTGATTCTGTCATCTTCACCAAGTTCTTCATCAGCAGCTACGTGGGATAGTTCTTCGGGACGTATAAAGCGGGTTGCATCAGAATTATCGGCAACATATTGTGCTGCCCGGAACTGAACCCCGGCGTGCTGAAGATCACCACCAAGCCGTGCAGGAGCAGCAATGGCAAATACCCGAGAGTGGAAATCGATGAAGAAACTATCATCAGTGTGGGTAAGGGCTCGAAGGTCACGTCTCTCTTCAAGCATAATATCACCTTCTTCATCTTTCCAGTTGATTTTGGCGATGTGGCCACCCATTACAGGTCCAGAGAATTCAGCTAGAATTTCTTCATGTTCTCCACGCTCCCCGTTTTCTGCATGCCATATATCCAGTGTTTTGTTCAGAATTTCGATCTGATTGTAACCGAAAAATATACCACGGTGGTGGGAGTAGAGTCCGCCGGGACCCTTTGTGATTACATTATCAGAAACAGGGCTAAACACATGGTGAAACGGCTTTTTGGTCTCTTCGATATTATCATAATCGAAAACGGGATGTTCGTACTGTAACAGGGGGCGGTCGTTTATCATTAGCTGAAGTGACTGATCGCCCGTTCTTTCCCATGTGTACATTTGCTCAGAGCAGTCAACATTTCTTTTAACCGTATATTCAACTGTGGTACCGGCCGGTTGTGTTGTTCTCCACCAAAGCAGGGCACGTGTTGCTGTTATTCGCTCCGGTTGAGCAGGTACCATTTCACCATCGGCTTCCAGGCAAAAATCACCCGAAAGATCGTCCAGTGGCAGGTTTACATTAACAAGTTCATTGTTTAGATCGTGATTTGCAGTAAATTCAAATGTCTGCTCTTCGACGCCGTCCGCACATGCGGCAACAAAAAGTAAAAGCAACAGAAATACAGATAAGTTTCTCATGGTAATGATCCTAAGCAGATTTATGGTTTTTTGAAGTTTTATGATGATAATAATCATCTAAATTTACAAGTTTCGTATTTCAACCTCTAAAATTGAGGAAAATTATCATGAATATTGAACAATACCGCTCTTTTTGCCTCTCTTTGCCCGGTGCAACTGAAGACCTGCCATTCGATGAAAACACGCTCTGTTTCAAAGTTAAGGGCAAAATATTTTCGATATGTGATCTGGATGAATTTGAAAGTATTAACCTGAAATGTGATCCTGTAAAAGCAATTGAGCTTCGCGAAACCTATCCCGGTGTGGTGATTCCCGGTTATCACATGAACAAAAAGCACTGGAATACAGTAATTATGAAAAACAATATTCCGGATGATTTGATTGAAGAGTGGATTGTGGATTCTTACAAACTTGTTGTGGCTAAACTTCCAAAAATTGAGAGAAATGTACTTTTAAATAAAGATTGACAACAAAAAAATAGCCACCCGGTTTTCGAGCCGGATGGCCTACTAATCATTAAAACAGATTGTTTAGAAGCTTACGCCAACTTCAAGCATCAAACCCTGGAATGTAGGGTTCATGCCTACATCAACGCTGGTTACTACACCGGTTGTTCCTTCCTGGAATCCTGAAGCTTTTTGATATACATACTCAGCTTTCAGAAGAATGTTATCCGTAATGAAAGAGCCGAAACCAGCCTGGATACGTGATACATTTCCATCGTTATCGGTAGTTACAAACTTGCTGTAATCTACATTACTGTATCTTGCAGAGAGATAGAAGGAGTCGCCTAAGAACTGAACACCTTCAAAAGAGTAGTATGTCCACTCTTCATCACCTGCCTGACTGAAGTTATTCGGATCTACGCCGGTTCCATTACCCTGGCCAATAAAGGCTGAGAGTTTGTTTCCTTCAAAAAGTTCAAAGATACCGTTGATCTCCCAAGCAGAAACTTCGCGACCATTGCCGGGACGTACCTGACCGGGGCCTTCGCCGCCGCCTGAATTATCATTATTCAAGTTCCAAACACCACCGTATGAAGATCCGTGTCGTTCTCTTCTGAAGAGATTTGAACCTCTGAGAACACCTTCATCATGATTTACTGTGTAGTATGAGCCTGAAAAATATACACCATCAATCATATCGAGCCATAGTTTTGTACGGAACGAATATCCTCTTGCTTCCTGGAAATCCTGCTCAGGTGCACCAATACCGGCACCAACCATGAGTCCGAAAGAGTCTTTATTCAGTATAATTTCCATACCCGGCTCTGAACCTAAGGGCGCAAGAACTGGATTACCTACAAGCGGATTGCGATGTGCATCTGCGTTGATGGTTCGTGTGTACTGGTGCTCTCCAAAATCGGCAAAGAAGTTACCGGCTTTAATATCAATATGCTTCAGGAGCGGGTTGATGGCAGTAAGGAATGAATTTCCGGGTATATTTCTGATATACATGTACCCGTTATTTCCCCACCACTGGCTTGGATGCCTTTGAGTTGCCAAAAGACCATCAAAAAATATATCAATGTCATTATCGCCGATGGTCATCATAAACTCCAGGTTTGCAAATGATGTTTGCATTCCAAATAGTTGCTCATCAGGAGTATTCCATTCTCCACCGCCCCAAACCCGAACGTTATTTTGTGTAAGTAGTTGAACCCGGCCTACAGAATGCAAACCCATTTTAAAGGTAAGATTGTCTGTACTTCCAATTTCAATGCCTTTTCTGTCATAATCAGGTTTTTGTGCTTCTGCCGGGGCTATTGCAAATCCCAAAGACAAGACAAGTCCGGCTATAAGTAGTTTAATTGTTTTCATAAGTTTATCATTATTTTAATATTCGTGTTGTTCCTATTGTTGATTGAACACGAAAAATCTAATGATCTTAGTTATAGAAATTCGTAGTGTAAAATCCTGTTATGTTTATGGGGGGATCCCTTATATTGGATGTTTTTGTCTAAAATATTTTGAAGTTTTAAACCACCTTAATAACCAGCTAAATTATGATATATCAATACGTAATCATGGTAGTTATAGGGCTCGTTCAAGTATCATTTGGCTCGGTACAAATACCTATATTGGAAAACAGTGGCTTCTGTTCTGATACTCATTCTGCTTTAACGCCCGCACCACTTGAGGAACCTTGGGCTATTGAATGGTGGATGCCGCGCCATGAGGGAAAACTGAATGAAGAGGGAAGGTATGCTGCTGAGATCTTATTGATTGGCGATTCCATCACACACGGATGGGAATCAACCGGAAGTGAAGTGTGGGAGCGATACTTTGGTGATTATCATACCTACAACATCGGCTATAGTGGTGACCGTACTGAAAATGTGTTGTGGCGGTTTCATCAGGGAGAAATTGATGGTATCAACCCCAAAGTTACAATGGTTATGATTGGAACGAACAATACCGGCCATCGGCAGGATCAACCCGATTGTACAGCCATGGGAATTGAACGAATTGTTGATTCACTTCAAGAGAAACTTCCTGATACGCACATACTTTTGCTTGCAATTTTTCCGAGAGGTGCCGATGCTGATGATGAACTTCGCATATTGAATGAGGAGATCAATCAGAGAATTGAAGGATTTGGTGAGCAAAAAGGCATCTCTTTTCTGAATATCAATTCAATTTTTTTGAGCGATGATGGGGGAACTTTCTGAAGATTTGATGCCCGACTTGCTGCATCCAAATGAACAAGGATATGAAAACTGGGCTATTGAGATCTATCCATATTTGCTCGAGTTGTTGCAAAAATAGATTGACTTGTGTAATATTTTTGGATTAAATGGGTTTCTCATCAGTACTTTGTATTCTAATTTTGTGAAAAACTCCTCGGCTACATATCAACGTCTCACCAAAATCACAGCAGTTCTTCTGCTGATGGCATTCCTGATTCCATCCGGCCTGCATGCCAAGCAGCTGGTTGATTTCTGTATGATGGACATGAAAGCTGCTGCCACAGAGATGGCCGCCGATCACAGTTGCTGTGAGTCAGAGCCTGTTGATAAAGAAAATGAGCCGGAAAATCACCAGCACCACGATTGTGGATGGGGATTTATTTGCGCTTGTGACATCGGTGAAAGTGTACTTAGCGACGCCGATTGGATTTTATCAACCACTGATGCAGCCGTCGAACTTACCAAAAAAGAAAATCTCACTCCGCTCATCACATCATCCGAGCGGGTATCCACCTCCCAAAACAAACAGCTTGCCCAGCACGACCCGCCCCTCTGGCTCGTGTACGATACATTTTTGAATTAGTCATTTTTTTCCCTGGGAAGGACAAAAACTCCCCTCTTGAGAGGGGACAGACAGGTGAGCGTTTAGCGAATCTGTCAGGGGTGTGTTGACGGAGCGTTGAAATGACTTAGAAATCGTTTTAAGCTCATCATCCCCGCGGACACACCCCTCGCTCATGAAAATCAGCTGCGCTGTTTTCATTTCACTTTTCCCCTCTCGAGAGGGGACTTTTGAGGCCTCCCCAACTCCCAACATCACCAAACCATAATCCAACACCAATTTCCCCTACAAAGTCCCCTCTCTTTGCGAATCGCCGGCAGGCGTGAGCAGAGAGAGGGACAGGGGGTGAGTCCACATGATTAACTCGATTATAAAATTCTTCCTCGAAAACAAACTCATAGCCCTGCTGCTATTTTTGGCGCTGGCAGGCTGGGGTATTGCTACTGCCCCATTCGACTGGGATATCGATTTTCTGCCTCGTGATCCCGTGCCGGTGGATGCGATACCAGATATCGGCGACAACCAGCAGATTGTCTTTACCGAATGGGCGGGCCGGTCGCCGCAGGATATTGAGGATCAGATCACCTATCCCCTTACCACACAGCTCTTGGGACTGCCAGGTGTGCGCACGGTTCGCAGTAATTCTATGTTCGGTTTCTCCACCATCAACGTCATTTTTGAGGATGATGTGGAGTTCTACTGGAGCCGAACGCGTATTCTCGAAAAACTGAACTCACTGCCCGGCGGTACCCTGCCGGAAGGTGTTCAGCCGTCACTTGGCCCTGATGCTACCGGACTCGGGCAGATCTTCTGGTATACCCTAGAGGGGTACGATTCTGACGGTAATCCGACCGGCGGCTGGGATCTGCATGAACTTCGCACGATTCAGGATTACCAGGTTCGGCTGGCGCTCTCCGGCGTGAGCGGAGTGGCTGAGGTGGCCAGTATCGGCGGACACGTGAAAGAGTACCAGGTCGATATCGATCCCGTGCTGATGCGCGAATCGGGTGTGAATGTGCTGCAGATAGCCGATGCCGTACGCAAGAGCAATCTCGATGTTGGCGCCAGAACCATTGAGATGAACCGTGCCGAATATATCGTGCGCGGACTAGGCTATGTGAAATCGCTCGAAGACCTGGAAGAAAGCGTGATAACAGTGGTGGACAACACGCCGGTCCGGATTAAGGATGTGGCCAGGGTGGGGTTTGGACCTGCTCAGCGTCGAGGTATTCTCGACAAAGCCGGCGCTGAAGCGGTTGGAGGCGTGGTGGTATCGCGATACGGCGAGAATCCGCTGGAGGTGATCAACAACGTAAAAGAGGAGATTGAACGAATTGCACCCGGTCTTCCATCCAAAGAGCTGGCCGACGGCACCGTCTCTAAAATCAAAATTGTGCCGTTCTACGATCGGAGTGGGCTGATCTACGAAACGCTCGGTACGCTTGAAGAGGCACTGTCGCTGCAGATTCTGATTACCATCCTGGTCATTATCGTGATGGTGATGCACCTAAGATCCTCCTTCATCATCGCTGCCCTGCTGCCGCTTGCTGTGCTGATGAGCTTTATCCTGATGCGCTACGTGGGTGTGGATGCGAATGTAGTGGCACTTGCGGGTATAGCCATCTCGATCGGTACCGTAGTAGATATGGGAATCGTGCTCACCGAAAACATGCTGCAGCACATGAAAGAGCGGAAGGGCGAAAATCTTTTAGATGTAATTTATGAAGCGACTGCCGAGGTAAGTCCGGCCGTTGTGACAGCCCTCACCACTACCATCGTTAGTTTTCTTCCGGTCTTCATGCTCGAGGCGCAGGAAGGAAAGCTGTTCGGTCCGCTCGCCTTCACCAAAACCTTTATTCTGATTGCGGCGCTGATCATCGTGCTCACGCTGATCCCCGCTTTTGCCCACTGGCTCTTCTCACGCAAGATCGGCAGTGATCGTGCCAGGTTATTCTGGAACGGAGTGCTGATCCTGTTCGGGCTCTATGTGGCGATCTCCTGGATGGCTTGGGCCGGATTTATTCTGATTGCTCTCGGTATCAATAATCTGGTTTCGCTCTATTATGAAGAGTACCGGGAGTGGTCGCCGTGGGTAAACAATGCGATAATCATCATTGCCGTGGCGTGGTTGTTGGCCGGTAACTGGCTGCCGCTCGGTCCGCAGAATCCGGTCACCCTCAGCTTCCTTTTTATTCTGATGCTGGCAGGGGCACTATTCGGACTCTTCTGGCTCTACATCCGGTACTATCAGCAAATTCTGGGCTGGGTGCTGCAAAACAAGAGCCTCTTTCTGGCGGTACCGGCGCTTATTCTTCTGATCGGGCTGATGAGCTGGCGCGGATTCGGCACCACCTTCAGCTACGTTTCATCAGGATTTCAATGGGTTGGATGGGACATCGAAGAGGCCCGCCTCTGGAGTGCAATGGATGACCGTTTTCCGGGCCTCGGACAGGAGTTCATGCCCACACTTGATGAGGGCTCCTTCCTGCTGATGCCCACCACCATGCCGCATGCCGGCGTAGAAGAGACACTGCAGATGATGCAGGAGATGGATATGCGAATCGCCTCCATCCCCGAAGTGAGTGAAGTGGTCGGCAAGATCGGCCGGGCAGAATCACCGCTGGACCCCGCTCCGCTTTCGATGTTTGAAACGGTGATCAACTACCACAGTGAGTTCAAAACTGACGACAGCGGCCGGCGGGTTCGGTTTAAAACTGAGAACGGGGAGTTTGTTCGGGATGAGCGGGGCGACCTGATTCCCGACCGGCGCGGACGCTACTACAGGCAGTGGCGTGATCATATTCAGAGCACAGACGATATCTGGACCGAAGTGCTTCACGCATCCGACCTGCCCGGCGTCACCTCTGCGCCCAAACTGCACCCGATTGAGACTCGTCTGGTGATGCTTCAAACCGGCATGCGGGCTACAATGGGAGTCCGTATCAGCGGACCGGACCTGGAGACCATCGATAGTTTCGCCACCGACCTTGAGCGTGAAATCCGTGAGGTCGACGGCGTACGGCCGGCATCGGTTTTTGCCGATCGCGTTGTGGGCAAACCCTATATCGAAATCGATATTGACCGCCGGGAGATTGCCCGGCATGGCCTCTCCATCGAGACTGTGCAGATGGTGATTCAGACCGCAATCGGCGGGGCCATCGCAAGCACTTCGGTAGAGGGCCGCGAGCGCTACCCGATGAGGGTCCGTTACGCCCGCGAATACCGCGACAATCCCGATGCCATGGCACGGGTACTGGTACCGGCACCAGATGGTTCACAGATTCCGCTCGGTCAGCTCGCTGAAATCCGGTTCGAAACCGGCCCGATGAACATCCGCAGTGAAAACACTTTCCTTAGTGCCTATGTGACGTTCGACCGCCAGCCGGCCTACGACCTGATCCAGGTGGTAAACAACGTGCGGGATCATCTCGACAGCCGCATCAGTGATGGCAGCCTGTCCGTACCCGGCGGAGTGAGCTACACGTTTGAAGGAGAATTTCAGAACCAGCAGCGTGCGGCCGAACGGCTGGCCCTGGTGCTGCCCATTACCCTGCTGATCATCTTTCTGCTGATCTACTTCCAGTTCCGGTCGGTCACCATCACCTCGATCATCTTCAGCAGTATCGCGTTGGTGTGGGCGGGTGGATTCATGATGCTCTGGCTCTATGGTGAAAGCTGGTTTATGAACTTCAGCCTTTTTGGGATGGAGTTCCGGGAGTTTCTGCAGATGGAGGTTATGAACCTGAGTGTGGCGGTCTGGGTCGGATTTCTTGCCGTGTTCGGTATCGCCGTGGATGATGGTGTGATCATGAGTACCTACCTCGATCAGCTCTTCGAAAAACGGAACCCACAGGATCGCGAATCGATCTATGCCACCGTTCTTGAAGCAGCCCAGCGCCGGGTTCGCCCCTGTTTGATGACCACCGGAACCACGATGCTGGCACTACTGCCGATTCTGACATCAACCGGAAGAGGGTCCGAGATCATGATCCCCATGGCGATTCCCGCTTTCGGAGGAATGTTTGCGCTGCTGATCAGCCTGCTGCTGGTCCCGGTGCTGTATGCGGTTTATAAAGAGATGGAATTGAAGTTTGGAAATAATGTGGAGGAGAAATGATGAGTGAAAAGGCAAAAGTGATTCAAAACGAAGTGGAGAACCGCGAAGCGAAAAGAGAAAAGTTCAATTCCCCCCTAATAAGGGGGGGCAAAGGGGGGTGTTTATATCCCCTCTCGAGAGGGGACAGACAACGGAGCGTTCAGCGGAGTTGGCAGGGGTGTGTTGACGGAGTGTCGGGTGGGATTCGTACTTGTTTGAAGCTACGCGCCCCCACTGTACACACCTCTCGCTCACCGAACAGCGCTTTGCGCTTTCGGTTTCGCATTTCGCTTTCGCGGGAATCGCTTTCGCTCGGACCCCCTATCGAGTTGAGTGTATTTCGAAATCCCGAGACTTCGGGGAGGGGACTAAAACACGCCCTCATTTTAGTTATGGGCCTATTAATGGGGTTATTCAGTCAGTCGGTGCAGGCGCAGGGTGTGGAGGCGCAAAGATACACCCCTCTAAATCTCCCCTTATTAGGGGAGACTTATTCCCAACTCGAAGAGTACATCCAAATTGCACTAGAGCAAAACCCGGAGCTGCAGTCGATGCGGGCGATGGTGGAGGCGGACCGGGAGCGGGTGCGTGAGGTGGGGGTGCTGATGGATCCTGAGATTACTGTAGCTTATGATTTCAACCCGATGATGTATGATTCCCAGCTTGGGCGGTTTTCCGTGTCGGCAATGCAGATGTTTCCGTGGTTTGGCACACTGGGCGCGCGGCGCGATCTGCAGCGATCTGCAGCCGATGCTAATCAGGCGGAGGTGAGTGTACGTCAGCTTGAAATTTTGAGGGATGTGAAGCTTACCTGGTTCGATATTGCCGAAATCCGGGAGCAGATCCGCATCACAGAAGAGACCCTGGAGCTGGTGCGTGACCTCGAGAAACTGGTGGAAGCACGGTATGAAACAGGCCGTGCGGGTCAGGCCGATATTCTCCGCATCCAGATGGAGGAGGAGCGCCTTAAAACCCGAATTGCCGATTTGGAAGACCGTATCAACCCTCTGGCAGCCCGTTTTAACGAATTACTGAACCGTGAGCCTTCCGAAAAAGTGGAGACGGCTGAAGAACTCCGATATGCAGCTATGGCCTGGTCTGATGAAGAAGCCCGGGAGCGAATCCGCCGACAAAATCCAATTTTTGACGGAATCGATGCTGAACGATCGGCCGCGGAAAAGGAGCGCCGGATCGCCCAATTGGATGGACGACCTGGCTTCGGGATCGGCGTGGAGGTAATGGGCCGTGATTTCGGTCCCATGTCGATGTTTCCGGATGCACGTGAGAGCATCGTGGGAATGGCCACGGTTCGTGTGCCCCTTTTTCGGTCGCGGTACAATTCACAACGGCGCCAGGTAGACCACCGGATACGCTCACTCGATTTGCGTGAGCATCAAACCGAAAACCGCCTGATGGCCCAGCTCGAAGAGTATTTGGAGGAGGTACGCCGAAGTGAGCGGACAACCACTCTCCTTTCAGAAGAGCTGGTACCACGAGCGCAACAGGCACTCACCATCCTCAGCGAAGAGTACTCGGTGGGCAATGCCCGCTTCGACGAACTGCTGCAAATACAGCGCGAACTGCTGGACCTGGAGTTTGAACGGATTGAGGCAGTGGTGAGACAAAACCAGGCTGTTGTGAAGATTGAGAGTTTGATGGGGGGAGGAAGATGAGAATGGAAATGCCATTAATCCAAGCAGTGAACCAATTAAGGAGTTCCCCTCCTGTGTAAGGAGGGGGCAGGGGTGGTAGTCTTAAGGGCTAGTATCTCGAATTCAACCACCCCTAAATCCCCTCCTTAGAAAGGAGGGGACTTTGATTACAAACCCTAAACAGAATGAAATTTCAAAAATACTCCTCCTGAGCTTTTTTCAAAGTCCCCCCTCTCTATCAGAATAGAGAGGGGGACAGGGGGTGAGTCCAAACCAATAGAAAAATGAACATCACAAAAACCCAAATTCTTACATACACCACCATCCTTCTGGCCGGGATCATTCTTGGCTGGCTGATTTTTGGCGGAACACATGACCATGATGACCATGCAGGGCACGACCATGCTTCAGCAGAGAGCGCAGATGAGGTCTGGACCTGCTCCATGCACCCTTCCGTTCGGGAAGATGGACCGGGCTCTTGTCCCATCTGTGGGATGGATCTGATACCCGCTGCCTCGCATGAACGCGAAGATGATTTCAGCATGGTGATGACGGAAGCATCCATCAGGCTGGCGAATATTCAGACCGCACCCGTGATACGTGACCTCCCGAAAAAGGAGATCACACTGCCCGGGCGTATTGCAGTGGATGAGCGGCGAATAAGCTACGTTACAGCCCACTTTGAGGGTCGTATCCACGACGTGAAGATCGATTTTACAGGCGCCCCGATCCGCAAGGGCGAGGTGATGGCAACAATCTACTCGCAGGAAGTGGTGAGCGCCCAGCGTGAGCTGTTGGAGGCGCATCGTAACCGTGAGCGCAGCCCGGGTATGTATGATTCAGCTGTGAGAAAGTTCAAACTCTGGGAGTTTACCGATGAGCAGATTCAGCAGATCATTGATCGCGGTGAGGTTCAGACTCACATGGAGATCCTCTCTCCGGTGGATGGCTATGTGATGGTCCGCAATGTGGTGGACGATCAGCACGTGATGGAGGGCTCGGTCATCTATGAAGTGGCAAATCTCGATCATCTCTGGGTAACCCTGGAGGCGTATGAAGAGGATATTGAGTGGATTTCAACAGGCGACTCGATCGAATTCAAAACCCGCTCCAATCCGGGCCGAACGTATGAAGCGATTGTCGACTATATCGATCCCACGTTCAACCCTGAAAAGCGAACCATTCGTCTCCGTGCAGATATCTCAAACAGTGATAACCGCCTGCGTCCCGATATGCTGGTGACCGGTGTCCTGAGCGCCGAACAAAGTGAAGAGAAACTAATGGTTCCGGTCTCCTCTGTGCTCTGGACCGGCCCCCGCTCTCTGGTATATGTGAAGGATACTGATGCAGAGACACCACGATTCATGGTGCGTGAAGTGGATCTCGGCCCCCGATCGGGCGACTACTATGTGATTGAAGGCGGAGTTGAAGAGGATGAGGAGGTGGTCTTCAACGGAGCTTTTCGGGTAGACAGCGAGTTCCAGCTTGCCGATCGGTTTAGCATGATGAACCGCGAGCCGGGAACAGGCGCCGTCCCCGCAGGTCATGATCATGGGACTATGGATCACGATGATCATGCTGATGAGATGGATATTGAGCCGTTTGATGATGTTCCTGAAGATTTCCGATCAAAACTGACTGCAGCGATTGAAGCATACATCACCGGTAAAGACGCGCTGGTTGAGTCGGATCTCTCAGGTGCTCAGAGCGGATTCAATGCTTTCATCGACAAATTGAACGAGATTGGTGAGCACGGTCTCTCCGGCGACGGACACATGGCCTGGATGGAGAGCTGGTCTGCACTGATGGAGCACGCCGAAGGGATTACAGCCGCGGATGACATTGAAGAAGCACGCACCCATTTCCGTCACCTGTCGGATGACCTGATCAAAGCCGTTCAGTTGTTTGGTATTGAAGGTGTTGTCTACCATCAGTACTGTCCAATGGCCTTTGATGATGAGGGTGCATACTGGCTAAGCAGCGAAGAGCAGATTCAAAATCCCTACCTGCCCGAGACGATGCTTGGGTGTGGGGAGGTTATTGAGAGCATTGAGTAGTAACTCCCCTCTCGAGAGGGGACAGACAGTTGAGCGTTCAGCGAGAATGTCAGGGGTGTGTTCCCGGTGGAGGGAATGTGCCCTCACGAACACACCCCTCGTTCACCGAATCGCGCGTTGCGCTTTCGGCTTCGCATTTCCCCTCTCGAGAGGGGAAATTTTCTCAACCCAAACAAAATTCGAAATGAACATCCAAACCAATTCAACCATAACCTGCCCACAATGCGGGCATCAAAAAGAAGAGCAGATGCCGGAAGATTCCTGTCAGTTTTTCTATGAGTGTGAATCTTGTGGAACGATGCTGAAACCTGAAAAAGGCGACTGTTGTGTGTATTGCAGTTATGGATCAGTGGCGTGTCCGCCGGTGCAGGAAGCAAGAGATTGTTGTTAAACTAACTTTATCAATACAGACCTGTCAGATTTCGAAAACCTGACAGGTCTTGTGAAACTAATAACTAAAATCAGACCATGACTCCCGACTGGATACCCAACATACACCCTTTTGTCGTACACTTTCCTATTGCCTTGATTGTGCTTGCCGTTCTGTTTGATGCGGCGAGACTATTTTTCAGACAGCACGACTGGCTCGAAAAAGCGACGCTGGCACTCTATGCTACCGGCTCTGTGGGGCTGATCGCGGCCTTTTTATCTGGCAGAGAGGCTGTTGAAACCGTATCTGTAACCGGTGATGCCGTTCCTGTGGTTACCTCACACGAAGACTGGGCCCTCTATACGCTGATATACTTTCTGGTTTTCACAGCCATCCGGTTTGTGAACTGGTGGAAGCAGCTCGAAAAGGGATTTGTGCTTCCTGTTCTCGTTGTTTTTGCGATCGGCGGAACCGGGATGCTTTGGTATACGGGAGAGCAGGGCGCCAAACTGGTGTATAAGCACGGAGTGGCTGTTGTTGAGATCGACCGATTACAGCAGCAGATCGAAACCCTGGAGAGGGATCTGTCTGCCTTCAGGGATGAGGCCGGACCCGAACTTCGTGATGACGGCTCCTGGATCTGGAGAGTGGGCCCGGGTGCGGACGATATTCTGACAGAAGCGTTTACCATCGAAGGCAGCACCGATCTTTTCGCAGATGCCGGTCGTACCGATGGCATCCACCATCTGGAACTTCAGGCCGGGGCTGAAGCCTCCTATATTCTGTTAGGCGAGGCCATGAGCAGCGTGGACGGACGCATCGAACTCAACACAGAAGAGTTTGAGGGGAAAATTGCGCTAATTCATCACTATCAGGATCCATCCACCTACCAGTACCTTCGGCTTAGTGGAAGTGAACTAAGTCAAGGGCAGATGATCGGCGGATCGGATAATGTGCTCGGCTCCGGACAGATTGAAACCTCCGGCTGGTATACCCTGCGAGTTACAGCGAGTGGTGGACATTATTATGGCTACCGGAACGGTCAGACTGTTGTTCACACCCATGAAGATGAGTTGGAGGCGGGTAGAACTGGAGTTATGATTCGGGGCGAAGGAACAGTGCGGATACTGTTGGTGGAGTTTTCTTCGATTTGATGGTAAATGGACAACTAAATCCGGGTATGCGGTAGATGGATTATTTTATCATCTATCCCATTGATTATATTTCTTATACTTTGAACGAAGCCAACTAAAAAATAAACTAATATATTGCAAGATATCGGTTTTACGTGTTTGGAATGGGCAAGAAGTTGGCGGTACGATTTATGAAATAAGAAAACTGAAGATGGCAGGAGAAAAACAACATAGTGGATTTCTTTTATACCATGCCCCGGACGGAGATATCCGGATTGAAGTAGCCCTGGAAGATGAAACTGTTTGGCTTACTCAAAAAGCAATGGGAGAGCTTTTTGGAGTAGTGAAATCAACAATAAGTGAACATCTATCTAACATATACGAAACCGGTGAACTGGAAAAAGGGGCAACTGTTCGGAAATTCCGAACAGTTCAACAAGAAGGTGAGCGGTCCGTTACCCGAAATTTAGATTTCTATAATCTTGATGCCATTATTTCTGTCGGTTACCGTGTTAACTCCATTCAAGCTACACATTTCCGGAAATGGGCTACCAAAACTCTCCGTGAGTTTTTGGTTAAAGGATTTGTTTTAGATGATGAACGCCTTAAGCAGAGTAAAACCCTTTTTGGCAAAGATTACTTTGATGAGCTCCTCGAACGTATCCGGGATATCCGGGCATCTGAGCGGCGTTTCTTTCAAAAAATCACGGATATCTACGCACAATGCAGTATAGACTACGATCCAAATTCTGAAATCACCCAAACCTTCTACAAAACGGTTCAAAACAAATTACACTGGGCGATTACCGGTCACACGGCCGCTGAGTTGAGTGCCAAACGAGCCGATTCAAAAAAACCCAATCTGGGGTTAACAACGTGGAAGCGGGCACCGAAGGGAAAAATCCTGAAAGGTGATATCGCTACAGCAAAAAACTACCTGAGCGAAAAAGAGCTTAAATCCCTGAATCGGATTGTAACCATGTACCTTGATTATGCGGAGTCGCAGGCAGAAAGGCAGAACGCTATGACCATGAAAAACTGGATCGAAAAGCTGGACGGATTCCTGGAATTCAACGAGTATGAAATTTTACAGGATGCAGGGAAAATATCAGCGAATGTGGCTAAGAAATTAGCAGAAGAAGAGTTCGAAAAGTTCAGGCCTGTTCAGGATAGAGCTTTCGAGTCCGATTTCGATAAACTGGTTGAAAAAACGAAAAAGAAGGGAGGGAACTGAATATTTCAACAGATTTCGAGCTGATTTTAAATAAATTAGGATAGATTCGGTCCTTTTTTTGAAAAGGTCGTGGGGGTTACGGTCCTACAGGTTTAATATGGAGGTCACCAATCCAGAAATATTATACAACATCCTGTTGGTTCAATAACGGTGTTCTGAACGAGTATTATTAAATAAATAGTACATTTAAAGCAAAAAGTAACGCTAATTTTAAACAGTAACATACTTTGTGTTATTCAACAAATTTTGTGTGTGGAAAAGCTGACAAATTACATAAAAGATATAACCGGCCTTTCAGCCTGTACAAAACGAGGCCATGAAAAAACTGCCTTTTTTTATGCGAAAAGGATTTCGTTTTTACTGGGGAGAGGTGGCCGGGAGAGAACTCCTCTTTATTTATCCGGAGGACAAAGAAATTCTACCACCCAAACAGCTTCAGATACAAGTTGAAAAGATTGAAGAGCTGTATAGAGATAATGCAGTTCTGGATTCAGCTGGGAGCTCCGCTGCCGGGAACCGGATGGTCGATGTCTACGTCAAGCGCAATCACATTGAGGGGCACATCGGCAATGCCAAACAGGCGCTTTCGATGAATCAAATTAAAGCCAAACTTAAGGGTACATCCAAGACCTGGATTGCAGCCACTCTGTTTGTACTCAACATCTCAGCCTTCGCCGCACGCTCAGGCGTGACTTTCTGAGAAAGCCCTAATTAGATAAATGTGTATAATTGGCCAAGCAGGCATATCAAATCTCTCAAAACTGTTCAGGAATAACCTATCAACACGGTCACTGTCTTGCTTTTTTAAATTCTTCGGTAGATTTAGATATCTAAGAGAAGTATAACAGTTTCGAATCCCGGTACCGGTTTTTTGCAAACCGTTATACCATACAAAACTTCAACCATTAACATGTTTTGTCAAATTAATTGCAACAACCGTTATATATTATATAATTGTGAAAATATCTGCAGGCTCACATAAAATTCGGGTAAATTGAAAACAACTATTCTATTTGCACTCTCACTCTTTCTTTGGTCATGTTCAGGGGAAACTGAGACCGGAGATTCTTCATCCACTGCAATTTCTGTAACGACTGCTGAGATTCAAACACGCAATTTATCTGAAACATTTTCGGTTTCTTCTGAAGTTGTTGCCTATCGGCGTTCTTATGTTGCCTCTCGGATTTCCGGCCTGGTTGAAGAGGTTCGATACGAAGAGGGTCAACCTATAAACAGGGGGGATATCCTGGCACAAATAGATGTGCGACAGCAACAGATTGAACTCCGGAGGGCCAATGCCGCGCTGGAAGAGGCTCACGATGTATATGAACGCAATCAAGCACTGATAGAGTCTAATGCAATTTCCCGGGCTGAGTACCTATCATCCCGGCGGGCATTAGAGCAGGCACAGAGTGACGTAGATCAGCTTGAACTACAAATTGAATTTGGCACAGTAAGGACTCCGATAAATGGTGTTGTAACTGCCAGGTTGGTTGAGCCGGGAAACAATGTTTCTGTAAATGAACGGATGTTTACAGTTACCGATATGGATTTGCTTGTTGTTCGCCCCGGTGTTTCCGAAATGAATGTCACCGGGCTTGAGGAAAGGCAATCGGTAGAAGTAACACTCGATGTCTATCCCAACCAAACTTTTAATGGTTCTATTCGCCGTGTATTCCCGAGTTCGGATGCGCAAACCGGTTTGTTCACAGTAGAGGTGGAGATCATGCAGGAAGAGGGACAACCGGTCATCCGACCCGGATTTTTAGCACGAACTCAGTTTTCGGTCGATCCGAGAGAGGATATACCAACTGTTCCTACAGAAGCCCTAATTGAACGTGATGGTGAAACTTACCTTTTTGTACTGAATGAAGAGAAGGATTCGGTATCACTTGTTCCGGTTTCAACAGGTGTAAGTCGTGACGGTTTTGTTGAGATTCGCGAAGGTGTGCAGCCCGGAAATGTGGTAGCGGCATCAAACATTGAGTCTTTGGACGATGGCTCCGAAGTACGTGTAGTTGGAACCTTCCGCAGATACGGATTCAGTAACTGATTGTGCCATGAACAGACCTGAAGACGATATTTCATCTACTGAAGCTGCCCGCCAAAAAGGGATTTCCGCTTGGGCCATACGCCGGCCAATCAGCACCCTCGCCATAACCTCCGTTGTACTTGTACTCGGCATCCTCTTTTCAGGCCGACTAGCCGTTGAACTGATGCCACAGATTGATTATCCACATATTCGGGTGGTGGTCAACTATCCGGGGGTAACACCTGAAGTGATTGAGGAACAGCTCACCCGCCCGCTCGAACGTAATCTTTCGGCAACCGAAAATCTTGCTGAAATTCATGGCCGGGCCTCTGAGGGACGAACTTACATCGAAATGTATTTCGATTTTGATACAGATATAGACATTGCCCTTCAGGATGCAAGTCGCCAGCTTGAACGGGCCCGAACTGAACTGCCCGATGGTATTGATCCGCCCCGAATCATGAAGATGGATCCATCACAAAATCCGATCATGGAGCTGGCTGTTTCCTCACCTGTCCGCTCCCCTATTGAAGTTCGTGAATGGGCTGATCAGCGGCTTCTTCCGCAGCTTTCTTCTATTCCGGGAGTAGGAACGATTGACCTTGGCGGTGGAAAAATCCGGGAAATAGAGGTGCTGGTTGACCCTGAACGGCTTCGTTCCTATCAACTGACAATCGATGACATTAGCGCACGGCTGGCTGGCAGGAATATTGACCAGTCTGTCGGAAATATCACTTCATACGAATTTGATATTCTGGCACGCACAGAAACACGTTTCAACTCGTACCGTGATGTGGCCAATACACAGATCCCCGTACGCGCATCCAACCGTACAGTCAGGCTTTCTGATATTTCCACTGTCAATGACGCCCATCGTGAACAGCGGCTTTTTGCCTATCTGAATGGAGAAGAGTCGGTGCAGATCTCCATTATGAAACAACCTCAGGCAAATACGGTGGAGATTATTAATAATATTCAAAACCGCCTGGATGAACTGACAGACTCCGGATATATAACCGCAGATTTTAATATCGAGATTATCCGTGACGATTCTTTTTTTATCAATTCATCTATTGAATCAGTTAGCATAGCCGCTGTTCTTGGGGGCTTGCTCGCCATGATCATCATCTTGCTGTTTCTGGGAAGTGTCCGCCGGTCGCTGATTGTTGCACTTATGATTCCGGTAGCGATCATCGCCACCTTTGTATTGATGAATGCTGCAAGTCTGACACTGAATATCATGAGCCTTGGAGGTCTGGCACTGGGCATCGGACTATTAATTGACAATGCAATTGTACTGATTGAGAACATCTATCGTCATCAGCAGGAATACGGAAAAGATCCAAAAGATGCCGCTCTGGATGGATCCAAAGAAGTACTCTCGGCCGTAGTTGCAGGTACGATGACCAACCTTGCAGCCGTCTTGCCATTTCTCTTGATTACCGGACTTGCGGCGTTACTCTTCCGGGAACTGATTTTCACCATCACCTTTGCGATTGTCGCTTCTTTACTCGCAGCTATTACACTGGCTCCATCACTGATGGCCAAGTTTAAAGATAGCAAACGGCCTCTTTCAGAACGGTGGCTGTTCCGTGTATTTAACAACGGATTCAACAGTCTGCGTGACGGGTACAAATCATTGCTTACCCGTACCCTGAGGGTAAAGTGGATATTGATCTTTGCTTCGATTCTTCTTCTGGCAGGCAGCATTTGGCTGATACGCGGACTCGGAACGGAATTTTTACCTGCAGTTGATGACGGGCGAATCACATTTCGCTTCACACTGCCATCCGGTACCTCCATTGAGCCGACCAATGAAGTAGCTCAAATTATTCGGGAAACCAT